>JBKQQE010000325.1:0-19137 GCA_052326245.1 Xanthobacteraceae bacterium
CTGCACATCGAAATGGACGATCTCAAGATCAGCCTGCGCCGATCGGGCGCCGCGGCGCCGGAATCGCCTTTCGAGAAGCCGTTCGGGTCGTCGTCAGCCGGCGGGGCACAGGCACCGGTCCACGCCGCCGCCGACGCGCGGCAACTGCCGGCGGCGCCTCATGTCAATCTGGCTCCGTCGGCGCATCTCGTGAATGGCGCCGAAATCGCCGCGCCGATGCTGGGCGTGTTCTTCCGGGCGCCGCGGCCCGGCGCCGATCCTTACATTCAGATCGGATCGAAAATTACGCCGGACAGCATCATCGGCATCATCGAGGTCATGAAATTCATGAACCCCGTGCCGGCGGGCGTCGCCGGCGAGGTGGTGGAAATCCTGGCGCCCGACGGCCAGCTGGTCGAATTCGGCCAGGCGCTCTTGCGCGTGAGGCCGGACGGACCATGACCATCAAGCGTGTCTTCATCGCCAACCGGGGCGAGATTGCGGTTCGCATCATCCAGACCTGCCGCGCGCTCGGCATCGAAACAGTGCTCGCCGTATCGGAGGCCGATCGGTCGAGCCTCGGGGCAAAGCTCGCCACCCGCGCGGTCTGCATCGGTCCGGCGCGATCGACCCTGAGCTATCTGAAGACCGATGCGATCGTCGAAGCTGCGATGCAGACGGGGTCGGATGCGCTTCATCCCGGTTATGGATTCCTCTCCGAGAACGCCCAGCTCGCCGAGCTTTGCGAGAAGAATGGCCTCATCTTCATCGGACCGACGGCGGATCAGATTACGGCGGTCGGCGACAAGCTGCGGGCCCGGCACCATGCCGAAGAGGCTGGCGTCCCGGTGGTCCCTGGCGGCGCCATCGAATCCGCGGCGGAGGCGGAAGCTCTGGCGGATCGGATCGGCTTCCCGCTGCTGATCAAGGCAGTGGCCGGCGGCGGCGGACGCGGCATGAAGCGCGTCGGCGATCGCGGCGCGCTCGAGGACATGGTTGGCCTGGCAATGACCGAGGCAGCGGCTGCCTTCGGGGACAGTCGGGTCTACCTGGAGAGGTTCGTGGCATCCGGACGTCACGTCGAGGTGCAGGTTCTCGGCGACGGAGAAACGATCGTCCATCTAGGCGACCGCGACTGTTCGGTGCAGCGACGCTATCAGAAGGTCGTCGAGGAAGCCCCTGCGCCGGGTCTCAGCGACGAATTCCGCGCCGCCATTCATTCAGCGGCATTGAAATTCTGCCGCCATATCGGCTACCGCAGTCTCGGCACCGTCGAGTTTCTCGTCGACGTCGAACGCAACGAGTTCTATTTCCTGGAAATGAACGCGCGCATCCAGGTCGAGCATCCTGTCACCGAAGCCATCGTCGATCTCGATCTGGTCGCCGAGCAATTGCGGGTCGCGGACGGTCAGCGGCTGCGCCTCGCACAGAGCGACATCCGGTTCCGCGGCCATGCCATCGAATGCCGCGTCAACGCGGAGACCGTCGATCAGGATTTCCGGCCGTGCCCCGGCGTGGTGCGCAATGCCTGGTTTCCGAGCGGGTTCGACGTTCGCGTCGACACCCATGTGGTGTCCGGCTCGACCGTTCCGCCGCACTACGACTCGATGATCGCGAAGGTGATCGCCAGAGGCCCGACCCGCGCAGCGGCGATCGAGCGGATCGCGGTTGTGATGAAGTCGGCGTGGATCGACGGCGTCGACACCAATATCCAGCTGCATCGCAGCATCCTGGCGCATCCGGCATTCATAGCGGGCGGCGTCGACACCAATTTTCTCGCTCAATGTCTCGGCAGCGGCGCCTTCACTGCCAGGCGCGCCGGCAATACGCAGGATGTATCGAATGGCGTCGATTGAACTCATCGATACGACGGTTCGCGACGGCAATCAAAGCCTGTGGGGCGCGACTGGGTTGAAGACCGCGATGATGCTGCAGATCGCCCCCGTCATGGATCGGGTCGGATTTTCGACGATCGATTTCACGACGTCGACGCACATGGCTGTCGCGGTTCGCTATCAGCGTGAGAATCCATGGGAGCGGATTCGCCTCATGCGCGAGGCGATGCCCAATACGCCGTTGAGTTTCCTGACGACCGGCATGCGGTTCATATCCTGGGAGGTCGCCAGTCCGGAAATGATGCAGCTGGCGTTCGGGCTGCTGGCGAATTGCGGTATCCGCCGTTTCGCGATCATGGACCCCATGAACGACACCTCCGCCATGAGCGCGATGGCATTGCTGGCCCGCAATGCCGGCATCGAAACGGTCGTCGCCGCCCTGACCTATACCGTCAGTCCCATTCACGACGATGCCTATTTCGAGGCGCGCGCCAGCGAACTGGTCGGCTCGGGTCGGTTCGATCGTCTGTATATCAAGGATCCGGGCGGCCTGTTGACGCCGGAGCGGGCTCGCACCCTGATCCCGGCCATTCGCGGTGCCACCGCTCCAACGGGTTTGGAGCTGCATTCGCACTGCACGATCGGCCTCGCGCCATTTTCCTATCTCGTTGGCGCGGAGACCGGCATCGACGCATTGCATGTGGCGGTCAAACCGGTGGCGAACGGGCCGTCGCAACCCTCGGCGGAGCGAACGGTCGCCAATCTCAGGGACCTCGGGCATCGGGTCGACGTCGACGACGCCGCGCTCGCCGACATGAGCAGTTATTTTGCGACGCTGGCCGATGCTGAAGGTCTCGAACAGGGCAAGCCGCAGGAATTCGACACCAGCTACTTCCGGCATCAATTGCCGGGAGGAATGCTGGGGACAATGCGCCGTCAGCTGTCCGAAATCAAACGCCTGCACCTGCTGCCGCGTGTGCTCGAAGAAGTGGAGCGGGTGAGGGCGGAGCTTGGCTACCCGATCATGGTGACGCCGTTTTCGCAGGTCGTCGGCGCGCAGGCGGTAATGAACGTCGTCAGTGAAAGCCGCTACGAATCGGTGCCGGACGAAGTCATCCGCTACGTTATCGGGCGTTTCGGAAAGCCGGCCATGCAACTCGACCCGAACGTCGAGGATCGGATTCGGTCCGGTGCCAGAGCCAGGGAGCTCGAAGCCGAACCGGGCATGGCGCCGCTGCCGGAACTGAGGAAACGCATCGGTACCCAGCTTTCGGACGAGGAGTTTCTGCTCCGCGCCACGATGCCGGGTGATCAGGTCGATGCCATGCTTGCCGCGGGTCCGGCACGGCGCAGCTATGATCCGCACGTGCGTCCGGCCATCGAGCTTTTGCGTGGTCTGGCTCAGCGCAAGGGCCTTCGCCACGTGGTGATCGAGACGAAAGGAATGCGCGTCGCGTGCAGCACGTCGGGTGCGCCGTCGTCCGGGCCGGAGGTCGTATCATGACCGCGCCACGCAAGTCGGGTGGCGCGAAGCAGGCTCCACGACAAAGCAAAGGCGCACCGCAGATGCGCGGCTTCATCTTTGACATCGACGGTACGTTGGCACTCGCCGATCCGCGCGGCAAGAGCTACAGCGCGCTGCCCGGGGCGAAGGAGATCGTTTCGAGGCTGAATGCCGCGGGCGTGCCGGCGGTTGCGTTCACCAACGGGACGCTGCACACGCCGGCGGAATATCGGGCGACCCTTTCTTCGATCGGCATCGAGTTTCCGGCCGGTCGCGTGATGACCCCCGCGAGCGTTGCCGCCGAATATTTCGTGAAACGGGACATTCGTCGCGTGCTGGTTCTCGGAATCGAGGGCGCCATACGTCCGCTTGAAGAGGCTGGACTGGAAATTGTCAGGCCCGACGGCAATCTCGAGGGCGTGCAGGCGGTGCTGGTGGCCTGGTTTCCCGGCTTCCGTCTTGCCGATCTCGATGCCGCCTGCCGCGCAGTCTGGGCCGGCGCCGCGCTGTTCACCGTCTCGAACGCGCCCTTCTTCGCGTCACGCGGCGGCCGAATGCTGGGCATTTCGGGCGCCATCGTCGCCATGGTGACCAGTGTCACCGGGCGGCGTGCGACGGTGCTCGGAAAACCTTCCGTCCACGGCGTGAGAATTGCCTGCGCGCGGATGGGTCTGCGCACGTCGGACGTCGCGGTGGTCGGTGACGATCCCGAGCTCGAAATCGCCATGGCGCGCCGTGGCGGAGCGACGGCGATCGGCGTCCTGACTGGCATTGCCAGACGCGAGGCGTTCCTTGCGCTGCCGAAAACCAGGTCTGCTCATCTGATCCTCGACTCGATGGCCGACCTGCTCACCACAAATCTTCTGCCGGCGGCAATCGCTGCCGAATGACGGATTGCGATTGCGTCGGGCTTCGCGGGCTTCAAGGCCGCGCGCCATCGACCCTTCGCTCTTCGTGCAGGCGCACTCATTCTTCATCGGTCATGTCTGAGCGGGCTTGATCAATTCATCAAATCGGCAGGCCCGGGAGACGCCGACCCCGGCCTGTTGCGCCGCGGTCGCGGCGGCGATTCCTTGGCTGTTCTGATTTCAATCGCGGTTCACCACGTGAAACGAGAGCGAAACGCGATTGCCGGTCGGCGGCCGGCTTCCTAAGCTCTCACGCAACAAAACCCGACGCCGTCAACGCTGTGCCGGGATTCGGCAAAAGCTGGTTCGCTCAGGAATTCGCGAAGCGCCCGCATGCCGTTGGGGAGGTCAACATGAGCCGATCGCGGCAGATTGAGGCCGTGCGGAATGCGAGAGGCCGATACGGAGCGGAGATGTCCGCTGATCAAGTGGCGGGCACGGTCGGACGGCGAATCGAGGCCGTTTGCGCTGTCTGAAAGATGGACAAATCCAAGAGGTGATGACGAAGGGGAGGGCCGTGCCCCGAAGGCGCAGTGTCGCGCCGTCGAAGCATGACGTGCGTGCAGCTGGCGCCGCTGACGATCGTCGTGATCGAAAACGGCGTGTCCAAGAACAAGAGCCTGAAAACAAAACGTGGTTGGAAATCGCCGCGCTCGCGCGGCTCAAGAGGGGGAGACAGAGACAATGACAGGCAATTCGAAACATCCCGGAAGTCCGTCGCATGGCGTCTCGCGGCGCGATGTCCTGGTCGGGGGCGCTGCCGCCGGCGCGATGCTGGCCAGCCCTTATGGCGCCTTTGCCGCCGATTCCGAGAACGTCCTGAAGATCGGCTTCATCAGCCCGCGCACCGGCCCGCTCGGCAGCTTCGGCCAGACCGACGGCTACGTGCTGGATCATGTTCGCAAGACGCTGGCCAGCGGGTTTGCAATCGAAGGCAAGACCTACAAGGTCGAGTTGCTTGACCGCGACACCCAGTCCGATCCGTCGCGTGCGAGCCAGCTCGCCAAGACCCTGATCACCGGCGACAAGGTCGACCTGATGCTGGCGGTGTCGACGCCGGAAACCATCAATCCGGTGTCGGATGCCTGCGAGGCCGCCGGCGTGCCCTGCCTGTCGACCGTGATGCCGTGGGAAGCCTGGTATTTCGGTCGCGGCGCCAAGCCCGGCGAGCCGTCGCCGTTCAAGTGGACCTACCATTTCGGCTTCGGCGTCGACGAGTTCTACCGCGCCTATGTCTCGCAGTGGAACGGCCCGGTGAAGACCAACAAGAAGGTCGGCGTGCTCTATCCCAACGACGCCGACGGCAACGCGATCCGCGCGCATCTGGCGCCGCTGCTCGCGAAGCAGGGCTTCACCATCGTCGATCCGGGTCCGTACGAGGACGGCACCACCGACTATTCGGCGCAGATCGCGACGTTCAAGAAGGAGCAGTGCGAGATCTTCAACACCTTCCCGATTCCGCCGGACTTCGCCGCGTTCTGGCGTCAGGCGGCGCAACAAGGCTACACCAAGATCGTGAAGATCGCCCAGATCGCCAAGACCGGGCTGTTCGCATCCGACGTGGAATCGCTCGGCAATCTCGGCTTCAACCTCGCCAGCGGCTGCTACTGGCACAAGGCGTTTCCCTACAAGTCGTCGCTCACTGGAATTTCCGGAGCGCAGCTCGCCGACGGTTACGAGAAGGAGTCGGGCAAGCA
Organism: Xanthobacteraceae bacterium; assembly: GCA_052326245.1. Lineage (GTDB taxonomy): Bacteria > Pseudomonadota > Alphaproteobacteria > Rhizobiales > Xanthobacteraceae > Bradyrhizobium_A. The sequence continues at coordinate 5,924 of JBKQQE010000325.1, forward strand.
GTGGACCCAGCAGCTCGGCGCGACGCTGTCGCTGGTCGACGCCGGCTTCGAGGCGCTCAAGCGTGCATCCGATCCGAAGAAGAAGGATGTCGTCGCCAAATCGCTGTCGCGGTTGAGCACGACGACGATCGGCGGCAAGGTCGACTTCACCAGCGGGCCGGTTCCCAACGTGTCTACCGGGCCGATTATCGGCACCCAGTGGGTCAAGGCTCCTGCGGGCAGCAAGTTCAAGCTCGATTACGTTATCACCGAGAACGCCACCGATCCGACCGTTCCGGTCCAGGCGAAGCTGCAGCCTTACAGCTGAAGAAGGTTGCGATTTGTCTGAGTTGAAAGAGGCGGGCACCGGCGAAGCCGCGATTGCCGCACGCAACATCCGCAAGAACTTCGGGGCGCTTGCGGTGTTGAACGGCATCGACTTCTCGGTGGCCGCCGACGAGGCCGTCGGCATCGTCGGTCCCAACGGCGCCGGCAAGACCACCTTGCTTAGCGTTCTGATGGGGGCGCTGGAGCCAACCGGCGGCTCGGTGTTCTATCAGGGACGGGACGTAACCACGCTGCCGGCGGCCGACCGCTGCCGGATCGGCATCGCGCGCACCCACCAGGTCCCGAAATCGTTCGGCGGCATGACGGTGTTCGAGAACGTGCTGGTCGCCGCCACCCATGGCGGCGGCCACCGCGCCGCCATGGCCTATGACCGCTCCATCGAGACGCTCGAGCTGTGCGGCATGCTGAAGGTGGCGAATAGGCGGGCGGAGACGCTCGGCCTGCTCGACCGCAAGCGGCTGGAGCTGGCACGTGCGGTCGCGACCGACCCCGCGGTGCTGCTGCTCGACGAAATCGGCGGCGGGCTCACCGACGGCGAGGCGGGAGAGCTGGTCGCCACCATCAAGATCCTGCGGGCCAAGGGCATCGCGCTGGTCTGGATCGAGCACATCGTGCACGTTCTGGTGCAGGTCACCGAACGGCTGGTGTGCATGGACAACGGACGCATCATCGCTGACGGCAAGTCCGCCGACGTGATGAGCCACCCGGAAGTGGTGCGGGCCTATCTGGGGAGCGCCATCGGATGACGCTCCTCGGCGTTAAGGACCTTGAGGTAAGGCATGGATTGCTGCGCGCCGTGCGCGGCGTTTCGTTCGACATTGCAAGGGGCGAGACGGTGGCCTTTGTCGGCGCCAACGGCGCCGGCAAGACCACGCTGCTGCGCGCCATCGCGGGCGCGCATCTGCCGGTCGGCGGCTCGATCGCCTTCGATGGCGTCGACGTCACCCACGTGCCATCCCATTTGCGGGTCCGTTCCGGCATTGCGCTGGTGCCCGAGGGGCGCCGCCTGTTCGCCGACCTCACGGTGACCGAGAACCTGCTGCTCGGTCGCGCCGCGCGCAGCTGCGGGCCGTGGACCTACGACACCGTGATGGACGCGCTGCCACAGCTGCGCGTCATCCGCCACGCGCTGGCGAAAAACCTCTCCGGCGGCCAGCAGCAGGCAGTCGCGATCGGCCGCGCGCTGATGACCAACCCCACGCTGTTGCTGCTCGACGAAATCTCGCTCGGCCTCTCCCCGGTCGCGGTCGACGGCGTCTATGCCGCGATCCGCAAGCTGATCACGATCGGAACCAGCATCATCCTGGTCGAGCAGAACCTCGACCGCGCGGTCGCGGTTGCCGACCGACTGATCTGCATGCTGGAGGGGAGCGTGGTGCTGGAAGGCCGTGCCTCCGAACTGGAGCGCGCGCAGATCACGCAGGCCTATTTCGGCCTGTCAGCCGGTGCTCGCGCATGATCTGGCTCGGTCAAATCGTGCAAGGCGTGCTGCTCGGCGGCTACTACGCGCTGGTCGCGTGCGGCCTGTCGTTCATGTTCAGCGTCATGGGCGTGATCAACCTCGCCCATGGCAGCTTCGCGATTCTCGCCGCCTTCGGGCTGTGGGCGCTCGCCGAATATGCCGGAATCTCGCCGCTCTTCGGCTGGGTGGTGATCCTGCCCGCCATGGCGCTGCTCGGCGTGCTGTTTCAACGCCTGGTGCTTGATCGCAGCACGCGCGCCGGCTTCCTGATCCCGGTGCTGTCCACCTTCGGCCTGTCGATCTGCATCGACAACATGCTGTTCCAGCAGTTCGGCGCCGACACCCGATCGCTCGCGCCTTTTCTCGAAGACTTGTCCTACGACTCCTGGGAACTGACGGACGGCGTCTTCATCGGCAAGCTCGCCGCCTACATCTTCCTGGCCGCCGTCGGCCTGCTCGGCGGCCTGCAACTGTTCCTGTCGCGAACGCATCTCGGGCGGGCGATCCGTGCCACCGCCGCCGACCGCGATACCGTCGGACTGCTGGGCATCGATGCCCAGCGGATCAACCTCTATGCCAATGCGATCGCCATGGTCACCGTCGGCATCGCCGGCGCGGCGCTCGCCATGCGCGCGACCTTCAATCCCTACGCCGGCGCCCCGCAGCTGATCTTCGCCTTCGAGGCGGCCGTGATCGGCGGCACTGGCTCGCTGTGGGGAACGCTGGTCGGCGGCATCGTGCTCGGCGTCGCGCAGAGCATCGGCGCGCAGATCAATCCGCAGGGCTTCCTGCTCGCCGGCCATTCGGTGTTCCTGGTCGTTCTCGTCGCGCGAACCTTGTTCGGCCATTTCTCCGATCTCGTCCGCGTCGCGCTTGCTCCGAAGGCCACCGGGTGATGACGCAACACATAATCTCCGTCGAGCGCTGGACGCCGGCCTCGATCGTCTCGACCGCCGGCGGCGTCGTGCTGCTGGTGGCGATGGCATTTCTGCCGCTTCTGATCGGTACCTCGGCGCTGGACAAGATCACGACGCTCTTCATCTACATCATGCTGGCGGCGACCTGGAATGCGCTCGCCGGCTACGGCGGCCTGGTCTCGATCGGGCAGCAGGCGTTCTTCGGGCTCGGCGCCTATGTCACGATCCGGCTGTCCGCCTGGGGCCTGAACGTCTATCTCGCGGTGATCGCGGCGCCGGTCCTGGTGGCGATCGTGTCGCTACCGCTGTCGTCGCCGATGCTGCGGCTCAAGGCCGGCGAGTTCGCCATTGGCATGTGGGTCGTCGCGGAGGTGCTTCATCTCCTCGTCAACCTCGATCCGCTGATCCAGGGCGAAACCGGCACCTCGTTGATCGCGCTCAACGCCTACGACGTCGGTACCCGCAACGCGTTGACCTTCTGGGTCGCGCTCGGCTCGACCGCCGCGATGCTGATCTTCCTGTTCACCCTGCTGCGCAGCCGCACGGGTTCGGCGCTGCAGTCGATCCGCGACAACGAGGACGCCGCCGAATCGGTCGGCGTGCGGGTGGCGACCACCAAGCGGATCATCTTCGTCTTCGCCGCGGCGGGAGCGGCGATCGCGGGGGCGCTGTGGCTCGCCACCGCGATCTCGTTCCAGCCGAAGACCTACTTCAGCGTGCAGTGGACCTCCTACATGATCTTCATGGTGCTGGTCGGAGGTCTCGGCACCTTCGAGGGCGCGATCATCGGGGCCGTGATCTTCTTCGTCATCGAGGCGCTCTTCGGCGACGCCGGGGTCTGGTATCTGATCGGGTTGGGCGCGGTCGCGCTGGTGTTCTCGCTGTTCGTGCCGCGCGGCCTCTATGGCAGCCTGAGTCATCGCACCGGGCTGCAACTGCTGCCGGTGGGGTACTGGCTTCGCTTCCGTGATGCCGGTGGAGATGCTCCCGATGAGGATCATCGATGAGGCGCAATATCGTACTCGGTCGCGGTGACGACGCAGGAGCGCGTTGACGGCCTGCTGGTGTGTTTTCGCGCAACGGGCGGTTGAGGAACGACCGCATATTGCATCGCTGGCAAAGACGTAGGGCGCGGAAGTTAAGACCAATCAGCTTCCGCGCCTGCGCGGACGGTAAAGGGGCGCCGCGCCTATCCGTGGTCGCTGACGAGCGGCACCGTGAGACGGTAACATCCCTCATACGGCTCCCGCCGGCCGTGTGCGCCGCGTCCGATCTCCATACCGTTTCAATCGGTTGCCGGCTCAACCCCATGATTCCGTTCCTTCAGTGTGAGCCGCCGCGATTGTTGCGCGACGGGGCGACTGCGCTAACCTGTTAGAAAATACGGCTCACTAATTAGGCAAAAGCGCTAGACAGCAACCAGATCCATGATAAGGTGTCTCGCAAATATTGGTATATATGGCCTGATATCGGTCAAATCCTTGAGATTTCGGTGGCGATAAGTAAGTGAGCAGCACTCACTAAAGGTATATCAGGGAGGTCGTTTTGGGGCTCGACTTGGCTGGCGACGCGGTGGCGACCCAGAAGCGTGGATCTTCCCGCCTTCCGAGAGAGGAAAGAGTTGGCGCGATCGAGTCCGCCGCACGGGTGGTGTTTTGCAGGCGCGGCTACGCCGAGGCGTCAATTGCCGAAATAGCTGCGGAAGCCGGCATCGCCGAAGGCACGATCTACAAGTTCTTCGACTCCAAGCGGCAGCTCGTAATGCGGGTGATCGAGCGCTGGTACGAGTCGATGCTAGCGGAGTTTGCGAAGAACCTGCCTGGAATCGCAGGCGCCAGGAACAAGGTTCGCTTCATCGTCTGGCGACACCTGTCATCCCTGAAGGCAGACCTCGATGTCGCGCGACTTTGCCTGCACGAGGCGCGCAACAGTCGCGACTACTATCAGAGCGAACTATACCAGCTGAACCGTCGCTATACACATTTTCTGATCGACGCCTGTCGCGAGGGGATCAGCAACGGCGAGTTCCGCGAGGATGCGCCGGTCACGCTGGTGCGCGACATGATTTTCGGCGGAATAGATCATCACACGTGGGCCATGCTCTTTGGTCATGGCGACATCGACCCGGATCGATCAGCCGACCTGATCATGGATATCGTATTTGCCGGCATCGAAAAACCCGCGGCGCCCGCGCCGAGCGACAATTGCTCGCGCGTCCAGAAGACGGTGGAACGGCTCGAGGCCCTTGCCGAGCGCATGGAGAAGATGCGTTGAGCGGCGGCTTCACCATGCCCCGGGACATGCCGGGTAGTCTTGCGGCATGTGGCCTGACCCAAAATGGCGCGGGGATCCGGCGCTCTTACCAGGGGATGCCGGATTGATGGCGATACTGACTTCACAGATCTCCGCCTCGAGCGAGGCTTTTCAGACAAACCGCAAGGAGATGCTGGCGCTGCTTGACGACGTTCGTGTCGTGGAACGCAAGATAGTAGCGCTCTCCGATGCCCGCCGGCCACAGTTCGAAAAGCGCGGCCAGCTGCATCCTCGCGACCGGGTGGAGATGCTGATCGATCGCGGGTCTCCCTTTGTCGAGCTTTCGACGCTCGCTGGACATGAAATGTTTGGCGACAACGGCGACTCCAGCGCATTCGGCGGCGCGACCATCACCGGTATCGGTCTGATAAGCGGCGTGCGCTGCATGGTCGTGGCGCACGACAGCGGCATCAAGGGGGGCGCGATCACGCCGATGGGAATGCGCAAGCAATTGCGCGCGCAGACCATCGCCATGGAGAACAAGTTGCCCGTGGTCTATATGGTGGAGTCCGCGGGCGGGAGCATGCCTCACCAGGCCGACACCTTCGTCGAAGGCGGCGGAATGTTTCGCAACCAGGCGCGGATGTCCGCTGCAGGAATTCCCCAAATCAGCATTGTCCACGGCTCGTCCACCGCCGGCGGAGCCTACCTTCCCGGCCTGTCCGACTACGTCATCGTGGTTCGCGACAGGGCCAAGATCTTTCTCGCTGGTCCCCCCCTGTTGAAGGCCGCGACAGGGGAAATCGCGACCGACGAAGAGCTGGGTGGCGCCGTGATGCATACGAGCATCTCGGGCGTGGCCGACTATATCGCCGAAAATGACGAAGACGCGATCGAGCTCGGTCGCCAGATCATCCGAAACCTGAACTGGGCTACTGCAGTAGCGGAAATGCACTACCAACCGCCGCGCTACGATCCGGATGAACTGGCCGGAATCGTGCCGGTCGATTTCCGAAAGGGCTACGACGTCCGCGAAGTCATCGCACGGTTGATCGATTCCTCGGACTTTCTCGAATTCAAGCGCGACATCGGCATAGCGACGGTCTGCGGCCAGGGCCATCTCATGGGCATGCCGGTGGCGATCGTCGGAAACAATGGACCCATCGACGCCGACGGCGCGACAAAGGCGGCACAGTTCATCCAGCTGATGTGCCAGTCCGGAATTCCGATCGTCTATCTGCAAAACATAACCGGATACATGGTCGGTGTGGATGCTGAACGGCGCGGCATCGTCAAGCATGGCGCCAAGATGATCCAGGCGGTGGCAAATGCGACAGTTCCGCAAATAACCTTGCATATCGGCGCGAGCTTCGGTGCTGGCAACTATGGCATGTGCGGCCGTTCCCTGGAGCCGCGCTTTATTTTTGCGTGGCCGAACAATCGGGTGGCCGTCATGGGCGGACCGCAGGCGGCGCGCGTCATGACCATCATTGCCGAAGATCGCGCGAGACGCGAGGGCTTCGAGCCAGATCGGGAGAAATTGCAGCGCGCCGAGCACCGAATTGTTGAACAGTTCAAGAAGGAGTCGACTGCGTTGTTCGCGACGGCACGACTGTGGGACGACGGCATTATCGACCCAAGAGACTCGAGGCGTGTTCTGGGCTTTTGCTTGGCCACCTGCCGTGAAGCTGCCAACCGTCCGCTCAACGCGAACACGTTCGGAGTTGCGCGCCTATGAGCATCTACACGTCAGATCATCTGGAGTTACAGCGTTCTGCGCGAAAGCTTATCGAGGCGGAAATCAATCCTCGCGTCGAGGAGTGGGAAGCGGCCGGGATGTTTCCGGCACATGAAGTCTTCCGCAAGTTCGGGACCCTCGGCCTGCTCGGAATTACCAAGCCGAAGGAATTTGGCGGACTCGAGCTGGACTACAGTTATGCAGTGGCATTTGCGGAGGTTCTGGGAGAGATAAACTGCGGGGGGGTGCCCCTTGCTGTGGGTGTTCAGACCGACATGTGCACTCCAGCGCTTGCACTGCACGGCAGCGACGAACTGCGCGCTGAATTCCTCATGCCATCCATTTCGGGCGAGTATGTCGGTTGCATCGGCGTTTCGGAGCCGTCCGCAGGTTCGGACGTCAGCCGCATCAAGACAACGGCGCGCAAGGATGGCGACGACTATGTGATCGACGGCGGTAAGCTTTGGATCACGAACGGCACCCAAGCTGACTGGATGTGCATGCTCGCCAATACAAACGACGGCCCGGTGCATAAATCAAAGTCGTTGATCGTCGTGCCATTGAAGTTTGCCGGTGTAACTATCGCGCGCAAGCTCGACAAACTGGGAATGCGGTCGTCGGACACGGCCCAGATATTCTTTGACGCCGTGCGCGTGCCTCAGCGCAATCGCATCGGCGAGGAGGGCATGGGATTCGTCTATCAGATGCAGCAATTCCAGGAGGAGCGTCTCTGGGCCGCGGCGAGTGTGCTGCGACCGATGGATCGCGCTGTTAAGGAGGCGATTGATTACACCAGCTCCCGGATAGCCTTTGGCAAGCGCATCCTCGACAACCAAAGCGTTCGATTTCGACTTTCGGAGCTTCAGACCAAGATCGAGATGCTGCGGTCGCTGATCTATCGTGCGGCGCAGGAATATGTAGACGGCGCGGACGTCACGACACTCGCGTCGATGGCAAAGCTGGCCGCCGGACGTCTGGTGCGTGAAGTGTCCGATAGCTGCCTTCAGTATTACGGTGGCATGGGCTTCATGAACGAGACCCCGATCTCTCGTTTTTACCGTGACGGTCGCGTCGCGTCGATCGGCGGGGGTGCCGACGAGATCATGCTCGAGATCATTTCGAAGCGTTTGGGAATGTCGGAAAATCCGGGAAAGCGCGAGCCATGACGCCGGACCATTTGCCGGAAGGCGCGGCTGCGCCGCAGGTGCGGTTCGACACGATTCTTGTCGCGAACCGAGGGGAGATCGCTGTCCGGATCTTCAGAACGGCGCGGGCGCTGGGCTATCGGACGGTCGCGGTCTATTCCGAGGCCGATGTCGGGATGCCGCACGTATTCGCGGCGGACAAGGCCATCTGCATCGGACCCGCGACGGCTGCGGAGTCCTATTTGAATGCCCCAAAGCTGATCGACGCCGCGAAGCGGACCGGCGCGCAGGCGATCCACCCGGGATACGGGTTTCTGTCCGAGAGCGAGGATTTCGCGGCGGCGTGTCGTGCCGCAGGATTGTTGTTCATCGGGCCGTCCCCCGAGGCGATCCAGGCCATGGCAAACAAGGCGACGGCCAAGAAAATCATGGCGGAGGCGGGAGTGCCATGCATTCCAGGCTACGACGGAGCCGAGCAGGACGACACGGTGTTGACCGGTGCAGCTAGCCGTATCGGCTTTCCGGTCATGATCAAGGCGGTCGCCGGCGGAGGTGGAAAAGGCATGCGCCTTGTCGAGTCGGTCGCCCAGTTCGATCAGGCTTTGCGCAGCGCGCGACGAGAGGCCCAGAAGGCGTTCGGTAACGGTACACTGATGCTTGAGAAGGCCGTGGTCCAGGCACGCCACGTCGAGGTGCAGGTTTTCGGCGACAGCTTTGGAAACGTCATTCATTTAGGCGACAGAGACTGCTCAATTCAGCGACGCCACCAGAAGCTCATTGAAGAGGCGCCTGCGCCGGGGCTGTCGCAAGACCTGAGGGACCGCATGGGAGCAGCGGCCGTTCTCGCCGCCCAGGCTGTCGGCTACGAAGGTGCTGGAACAGTGGAGTTCCTGGTCACGCCGCACGAAGAGTTCTTTTTTCTAGAAATGAACACGCGCCTGCAGGTCGAGCATCCGGTCACTGAACAGGTGACGGGCCTCGATCTCGTGGAATGGCAGATCAAAATTGCATCCGGAGATCCCCTGCCGCTCACTCAACAGCAGGTGCATCTGTCGGGTCATGCGATTGAAGCGCGTATCTGCGCGGAAGACCCTGCCGAGAATTTCCTGCCGCAATCCGGCCGAATATCGATCTGGCACCCACCGGCGGGAGTCGGTATTCGAGTCGATCACGGGTTGACCGAACGGGCGACGGTTTCCACCCATTACGACTCCATGATTGCCAAAGCGATCGCTACCGGCGAGACCCGCGAAGCGGCCCGCATGAGGCTTGCTCACGCATTGCAAGAGTTTGCGATCGGAGGCCTGCGCAACAACCTTTCGTTTCTCTCACAATGTGTGAATCACCGGATTTTCGCCGAGGCAGCATTCGACACCTCGTTTATTGAGAACCACGTCCCGAGCCAGAGGCGCGCACTCGTTCCGGACCGAGAGATGATCGCCGTCGCCGCGGCGCTGTTTCATGAACGGTCAGCCAGCCGTATTGACAAGTCGCTCTGCAACTGGCGCAGCAGGCCAACAAAGAAGCAGCGCCTTGTTCTCGCTGCGGGCGATTGGCGGGGCACTGTTTATCCGGCCGTCTCGGGGCCTTCGGCAATCAGCGTGCAGGACGAATCCGGCGAACAGGAGATTCTCCTGATTTCCGGCGGAGCGCAACCGCACATTCGCGTCGATGGTGTGGATTACCTTTTTTGCGTCGCCTGGGAAGACGATGTTTTGCACCTCGTGCGAAACGGCTGTTGGTTTTCCTTCTCGGAACCTCGCGGCGTCATCGCGACGAAATCATCCGAAGGGTCGGCGGAAATTCTCGCGCCGATGCCCGGCAGCGTAACAGAAATAAAGGTCGTCGCCGGCGAAGTCGTCAATTCGGGACAAGTGCTCGCGATACTCGAGGCCATGAAAATGGAGCACCAGATCGTGGCGCCGGTGTCGGGGCGCCTGGTCAGGCTCGACGTTGCCGTCGGCCAGCAGGTGAACATGCGCCAGAGCCTAATGGAAATAGCGTCGAATGCGGGCGAGGGTGAGAGCAATGGCACAGCGTGAGTATTCCGTCCGCCTTCGGGACGGTCAATTGTTGGAATCCTGGTCAATGAGCACTCTGTCCGCTCGCTGAAGCGAACCAGACAAGCCGCGTGCAGTACGAAGAAAGTGGGTCAGGAGATATGCCGCAAAGCGTTCAAAGCCACACCGCGCAATACCGCGCAGTTCCGATTCGGCCCGTTAAGCTGGGCCGGCGCGGTGATGCCGTGACGAAATTCGAGGACGGGTCCTTCGTCATCAGTTCCCCGGAGCCCCTGGGGCCGTTTCCTCGCAGTTACACCATGCGTCTTGAGCAGTGGGCAGTCTCGGCGCCCGACCGTGTATTTCTGTCCCAGCGCGATAAAGGGGGCGGCTGGCGACAGGTGAGCTACGCAGAAGCGTACGCCAGGGTCCGCAGCCTGTCCCAGGCGCTGCTCGACCGGGGGCTGTCGCCTGATCGCCCGCTGGCAATCCTTTCCGGGAACAGCATCGAGCATGCATTGATGGCTCTCGCCGCCATGCAGGTCGGAATTCCGTATTCACCGATATCTGCGGGCTATTCGCTCCTGTCTCGTGATTTCGCCAAACTGCGTCATGTCCTCAAGCTTCTAGAACCGGGTCTCGTCTTCGTCTCCGAGCTGGATCAGTTTGAGAAAGCGCTGGCAGCGGCGCTTCCCGATGATGTGGAAGTTGTGTACGTCGATCCCGGCCGTTCGACCCGGAAGGCGACGCCTTATTCGGTGCTGCTCGAAACCGCGACGACCAGAGCCGTCGACGATGCGGCACAGGCGGTGAACGGCGATACGATCGCGAAGATCCTGTTCACGTCCGGCTCATCGTCGCTTCCCAAGGGCGCAATCAACACGCACCGGATGCTCTGTTCCAACCAGCAAATGGCGAGCCAGGCCTGGCCCTTTCTTGGCGAGACCCCGCCGGTAATCGTTGACTGGCTACCCTGGAACCACACATTCGGCGGTAATCACGTGTTCGGAATCTGCCTCTACCACGGCGGATCATTCTACATCGACGATGGCAAGGCATTGCCCGGGGAAATCGACAAATGCGCTCGCAATCTTCGCGAGATCGCGCCGACGGTCTACTTCGGCGTCCCGAAGATGTACGAGATGTTGCTGTCGTGCATGGAGACGGATGAAGCGCTTCGCAGGACGTTTTTTTCGCGGGTCCAGATGATTTTCTATGCCGCAGCCGGAATACCGCAGGTCGTATGGGATGGCTTGCGGCAGCTAGCGATCGAAACCGCCGGCGAAAGGATCTTCACGACCAGCACGATGGGGTCTACAGAAACGTCGCCGCTGACGATGACCGCCAATTGGGATGCCGACCGCCCCAACATTCTGGGATTGCCTGTGGCCGGCGCGGAATTGAAGCTGGTGCCCAACGGTCGCAAGCTGGAATTGCGGGTCAAGGGTCCACACGTTACGCCCGGCTACTGGAAGCAACCTGAACTCACGGCGAAAGCCTTCGACGATGAGGGTTGGTACTGCATCGGCGACGCTCTGCGTTTCGCGGATGAGGCAGACTACCGGCAAGGTCTGGTTTTCGACGGGCGAATTTCGGAGGACTACAAACTGGCGACCGGAAACTGGGTCAATGCAGGTCCGCTGAGAACCATGGCGAACAGCTATTTGTCGCCGCTCGTGCGCGACGTTCTGCCCACCGGACACTTTCGAAACGAAGTCGGGCTTCTGGTGTTTCCCGAAATCGAGGCCTGTCGTGCGCTCGCGCGCTGTCCGACCGAGGCAACGCCTCGGGAGATATTGGCGCATGAGGCCGTCCGCGGCGCCTTCCAGAAGCGATTGGATCAAATAGCCGCGGAGGGTACCTCTAGTTCAAATACTGTGAAGCGGATGCTGCTGGTCGAAGAGCCACTTGCGGATGTTGAAGTGACCGACAAGGGCACGCTGAGTTTCAACGTCGTTCTCGAGCGTCGCGCAATGGATATCCAGGAGTTGTACGAGGACAGCGCGTCGCCGCGAACGCTTCGCGCGGCTTTGGGAGGAGAGTCATGACTGGTTCGCATGAAAGCCGGGAAGACCTGGATTTGACGGAGCTGCTTATCGAGCAACGCGGCGAGGTTCTGTGGCTGACCATCCACAGAGAGTCTCGTCGCAACGCGATCAGTCCGGCCGTGCTCGACGGCATTCGCGAGGGATTGGATCGCGCCCAGAACGACCGGGGTACCCGTGCGGTTGTTTTGACCGGTTCGGGCAGCAAGGCGTTTTGCGCCGGTGGCGATCTGCAAACCAGCGATCCGTTTGCAATAGACCGCTCTAATCCGTACGTGGCGGCTGCTGATCTTTTCCGCAGGGCGCGGCAGCTGACCGTTCCCATTGTTGCGCGCGTCAATGGCGCCTGCTTTGCGGGCGGCATGGGACTGATGGCCATGTGCGACATGGCCGTCGCGGCGGAAGCGGCAACGTTTGCCCTGCCGGAGATCAAGGTTGGGGTCTTTCCGGCGCAGGTTTTGGGAGTTCTGTACCATCTGTTGCCCCGGCGGGTGCTCTACGAGATGTGCCTGACGGGCAAGCCCATTACAGCCACGCAGGCGCTGGAATTCAATCTTGTCAACGCTGTCGCACCCGACGTCGACGCGGCACTGAATGTTCTCCTTGAGCGGCTGCTCGGCGGGTCGCCTGCAGCCATGCGGCGTGGCCTCTACACGCTCAAGAAGATGGAATGCATGCAGTTCGAAGAATCAATTTCATTTGCTGAGAGTCAGATAGCACTGTTTGCGGCAACTGAAGATGCCAAGGAGGGAATACGCGCGTTTGCTGAAAAGCGTCAGCCCGTTTGGGTTGGCCGCTAGGCGGGGGAGGTGAGGGTGAAGGACATTTCAGTTAGGATTGGTGGTGCCTCTGGTTTCTGGGGGGACAGCTCGGTTGCGCTCAAGCAGCTGGTGGAACGCGGGAACGTGCAATTCGCCGTGTTCGATTATCTTGCCGAACTGACGATGTCGTTGCTCGCTGCAGCGCGAATGAAGGATCCCGCTCTAGGATATGCTACCGACTTCGTCGAGCAGCTGCGCCCCAATCTTGCGGAGGTTATGCGCCGCGGGATCAGGCTTGTCAGCAACGCCGGCGGCGTCAACTCGGCGGGATGCGCGGCGGCGGTTGCCGCATTGGCAAAGGAGCTGGGCCTCTCGCCGAAGATCGCGATTGTGGAGGGCGACGATGTGCTGCCGCTCCTGCCGGAACTGCGGCGCGAGGACGTGCGCGAATTCGAGACCGGGCGGCCTCTTCCTGAAACGATACAGACTGCCAGTGCGTACCTGGGCGCGATTCCAATCAAACATGCACTCGATCAGGGTGCCGATATTGTGATCACCGGCCGCTG
>JBKQQE010000326.1:0-5397 GCA_052326245.1 Xanthobacteraceae bacterium
GCCGCCGCCTCGGGTTGCGTGCTGCTGCACTCCGCCACGCCGACGCTCGAACAGGCGATGCGCGACGTCGCGACCCGCTGGCGTTTTCAGCCCGGCAATGTCGAGGACCTGGTCGGGACGCTCGAGACACTGTTCGCGGAGCGCGGGATCTGGCGGGCTGCGGCGCTGCAGGGCCTCGAGGCCATGCGCGGCCGCACCATCGAGGACATGCACAAGATGAGATCGTCGTTTCTCGGTCCGATTCGCTCAACACGTTCGGATGGCATCGCGGCAGCGCCGCGCGACCAGATGACATGAATTCTGGCCAGGGCCGGCTCGCGGCAGTGCACCGCGTTGCCGGCCTAGTACCCTGTTTCCGAAGTTCGTGAGTCGCTTACTGCACGTTCCCGACGCCACGATGTATCACGAATTTCGAAAAGCGGGCACTAGCTGAGGCGGGGGACCACCACGAGGTGCTTGACCTCGCCGTTGTCGTAGGCGCGGATGAACGCGTCGTAGTCCTTGAACGACACGCAGCCGTTGGAATCGCCGTTCGGGCCGAGCATGTAGGTGTGGGCGTGAAGCCCGCTGCGGCCATAGACCTCGCCGTCGCCGACCGGGGTCAGCCGCAGCGCCCGCACGCCATGGAACAGCGCCTCGCGCAGCTTCAGTGCGTAGACGTGCGGCGGCGTCGGTCCGCGCATGTGCTCGGCGACGTGACGCGGGTCGTCGAGCATCGATCCGAGGCCGGAATGGGCTTCCAGGCGGCGGCCGTCCGGCATGTAGACCGTGTGGGCGGAGATGTCGTAGACGGCGGTGGTGCGGTCGTCGGAGCCGAGATGCGCCGGGGTGTCGGCCATCGGCACGCCGGACAGGCCGCCATCGGGCGAGGCGTAGGCGAGCTGCGGACCCGCCGCCGGCTTGTTCAGCCCGAAGAATTTTTCCAGGAAGTTCCGTTGATCCGGCGGCGCTGAGGCCAGCACGGTCGCCGTGGTCAAGGGCGCGTTGCGCGACGGACCACGGTTGGCCACGATGTGCGGCTCGGACGGACGCACCTTGGGCATCGGCACCATCTCGACCGTCGCCAGCGTCACCACCGGGGCCGGCTGCGGCTTCGGCGGTGCCTCGAGCGCCGCGACAGCCGTGCCGGAGGCATGGAATGTCGAAGGGTCCGGCATGCGATCGGCAAAACTGGTCGGCGGGGCGCCCAGCGAGACGTTGGAGTCGCGCAGCGGGTCGTAGATGTTCTCGAAAACGTCCGGCCAGCGCGCGGCCACGACCACATTGGCGGGGTCACCGGCCGGCGCGGCGGCGACATCCTCCTGCATCGCGGCGATGTGGGCGTACATCATTCCGACGCCCAGCACGGCGCCGAGCGCCGGGACGAGGGAACGGAAAAAGCTACCGGCCGTTATGGCCAAGGAATGATTGCGACGCGGCGTGGGTTCACCGCACGCGTAGACCCCGTATGTCATCCGCCCCGTTTCCCAAACGATTGCACTTCATCCCCGCCCGGCGCAGCTGGTGGCAGCGCCGACCGTCTCGATCGCAGGCCTTGTCATGCTCCCCGCACGCCAGTCCTGACATCGCCCAGCATGTCGCAAACCTCGATAGCGGCATTAGGGCGGGATTTAGTTAATTGCTCATTAAGTGAAGGGGATCTTGGGCAGGATTGAGGCCGTTAAGCCCGTCACATTGCTGCGGGTTCCGATCTGCGCCGGGATGGTTAACGGCGGCAATCGGTGCCAAAGCACCGCCGACCGTTACATGACACCGGCATCCTGCTCTTCGGCCTCGATCATGGTCTCGGCTGAGACATAGGCGTTGCGGCGTGGCACCAGCAGCACGATCACCGCGGCGCAAGCCGAAGACAGGGCGAGAATGGCGATATTGAGCGCCAGCGGCGTGGCGAAATGGCCGCCGAGATAGCCGCCGAGCTGCGAGCACATCGCCCCGAAACCCATTTGCAGGAACCCCATGGCGCCGGAGGCGGTTCCGGCCGCTTGCGGCCGGACGCTGATCGCCCCCGCCGATGCGTTGGCCATCGCGAAGGCATTGCCGAACATGATGATCATGTGCGTGCCGTAGAGCCATGACGGCATTTGATTGAGCCCGGTGATGCCCCAGATCGCGTTCAACACCGAGCCGGCGATCTGAACCGCGAGGCCGAGCCAGATCATGCGGTCGAGGCCGTAGCGCGGCGACAGCCGCACCGAGACCAGATTGCCGATCATGTAGGCGAAGCCCGCGGTGGCGAACCAGACGCCATATTCGGTCGGCGAGCGGCCCATGGCGTTGATGACCAGGTAGGGACCGCCGCCGGCGAAGGTGAAGATGATCGCGGAGGCCAGCATCTGGCAGGTCACATAGCCGATGAAGGCGCGATTGGTGCCGAGCGCCCGCACGTCCCGGACGAAACCTGAGTCGGCGCCGGGCGCCACGGCCTGCCGGGTCTCCGGCAGCGCCAGCATGATCGCAATGATCGTCAGCGTGGTGACCGCCGCCATGACGTAGAAGATCGAACGCCAGCCGAACCAGGATTCCAGCACGCCGCCGCAGATCGGGCTCAGCATCTGCGCGATCATCATCACCGCGATGACCAGGCTGATCATGCCGCCAACGCGGCTGCGGTGATAGATGTCGCGCACGATTGCCCGGCTCAGCACCATGCCGGTGGCGCCACCGACCGCCTGCAGGAAGCGGCCGGCGATGAGCTGCGGCAGCGTCTGCGCGAAAATGCAGCCGATATTGGCGATCACCAC
The DNA here is from genome assembly GCA_052326245.1 of Xanthobacteraceae bacterium. Lineage (GTDB taxonomy): Bacteria > Pseudomonadota > Alphaproteobacteria > Rhizobiales > Xanthobacteraceae > Bradyrhizobium_A. The sequence goes on from JBKQQE010000326.1 coordinate 2,742, forward strand.
CAGCGCGAAACTGCACAACAGCACGGGCCTGCGGCCATAGCGGTCGGAGAGGGGGCCCATCACCAGCTGCGAAAATGCCAGTCCCACCATGAACAGCGACGAGGTCAGCTGCGCCACCGAGATGTCCTCGGAGAACAGCGTGGCGAGGTGCGGCAGGATCGGCACCAGCATGTAGAGCGAGATCGGCGCAATGCCGTTCATCGCCACCAGCAGGACCAGCGTCATGCGTGTGGCGCGGCGGGTGTCGACCTTCGGGGTCGGTGCTGCGGGCTCAGCCCCGCGATCGGGGGGCCAGGTGTCGGGGGCACGGCCCGACGTGGCTTTCTTATCGAGCATGGTCGTCCCGGAACCGGTGCCCGCTGTTCGCCAGCACGGCGATGGCGGCCCGGCTCATGCGCGTTGGCCGGTCGGTTGCACCACGTTCATGCAGCGGCTCCGATGCAGTGGCCTCGATGACGTCGCGGACGCAGATGTCAGGCCCGCAGCGGCCGCGTCGCCGCGTCGAGCCAGCCACGAGTCGCATCATCGAGCGCGGCGCGCAACGTGTCGCGGACGCGGACGTGGTATGCGTCGAGCCAGGCGATCTCGTCATCGGCCATCGCCGCAGCGTCGATCAATCGGAGGTCGATCGGCGCCAGCGTCAGGGTCTCGAACCGGTTCATCGGCTTCTCGGCGCCCTCGACCGCCGCCGCCACCACGAGCTCGAGATTCTCGATGCGGATCCCGTACGCGCCGGCCTTGTAGTAGCCCGGCTCGTTGGACAGGATCATGCCACGCTTGAGCGGCGTCGTGCCGATCTTGGAGATCCGCGCCGGACCCTCGTGCACCGACAGATAGCTGCCGACGCCGTGTCCGGTGCCGTGCTCGAAATCGAGCCCGGCCTGCCACAGATACTGGCGCGCCAGGCTGTCGAGCTGGGCGCCGCTGGTGCCATCCGGAAACATGGCGCGGGCGATCGCGATGTGGCCGCGCAGAACCCGCGTGAAGCGGTCGCGCATCTCGTCCGTCGGCTCGCCCACGGCAATGGTTCGGGTGACGTCGGTGGTGCCGTCTTCGTACTGCGCGCCGGAATCGATCAGCAGCAAATCGCCCGGCGTGATGCGGCGGTTGCTCTTGCGGGTGACGCGGTAGTGCACGATGGCCCCATCGGGGCCGGTGCCGGAGATCGTCGGGAACGAGACATCCTTCAACGCGCCGGTGTCGCGGCGGAAGGTCTCGAGGGCCTCGACCGCGTCGATCTCGGTCAGGCCGCCGCCGCCGGCCTCGCGATCGAGAAATGCGAGAAATCGCGCCAGGGCCACGCCGTCGCGGGCGTGGGCCGCGCGGCTGCCGGCAATCTCCGCGGCATTCTTCACCGCCTTGAGCAGGGCGACCGGATCGGTGCCGCGCACCGCTTTGCCGCCGGCGCCGCTGACCAGGCGGCTGAGCGCGTCAGCCGCAGTCGCGCTGTCCAGTCCGATCGCGGCGCCGCGGCCGGCGAGATCGCCGAGCCGCGCGGTCAGCATGTCCGGCTCCACGACGTCGGCGCTTGCCTCGAGATGATCGCGCACCTGGTTGGACAACTTGCGGCCGTCGACGAACAGGGTCGGTCGGCCCTCTCGCGGAATCAGGGCATAGGACAGCGGCAACGGCGTATGCGCGACGTCGGCGCCACGGATATTGAAGGTCCACGCCACCGCATGCGAATCCGACAGCACCAGCGCATCGACGCGCAGCCGCGCGATTTCGCCGCGGATGCGGGCGAGCTTGTCGGCTTCGCTGTCGCCGGCAAGGGCGAGGGCATGAAGCGATACCGGCCCGAGCGGCGGCTGCGGCCGTTCCGTCCACACCGCGTCGAGGGGATTGGAGTCGGTCGCCACAAGTTCGGCGCCGGACGCCGCGCAGACCGCCGCCAGCTTTTCCACGCTCGCGGCGGTGTGAAGCCACGGGTCGTAGCCGAGGCGGTCGCCGGGGCCGAGCCGGGCGGCCAGCCAGGCCTCCGGCGGCGGATCGACAAGCGGCTCGACCGACCAGACCGTGGTGTCGACCTGCTGCGCGGCCTGCAGCGTGTAGCGGCCATCGACGAACAGCGCCGCGTGCTCGCGCACCATGGCGGCGAGGCCGGCGGACCCGGTAAAGGCAGTGAGCCAGGCCAGCCGTTCCTCGGAAGGGGCGACATATTCGTTCTGCTGCTGGTCGGCGCGCGGGATGACGAAGCCGGTGAGGCCGCGGCGCGCCAGTTCCTCGCGAAACGCGGCCACTCGGGCAGCGCGGGCGACCCCGCTCTCCGGGTCCTCGAACGTCTGATAAATCGCTTCGAACATGGCTCGAACTTAGAGCATGATCCGGAAAAGTGGATACCGGTTTTCCGAAAAGATTGAGACTCGCGCCGATTCGGCCGATCTTTTTGCTGCAATCGCAAACGGGCTGTGGCAGTCTGTTCCCGGAACCGGGCCCGCGGCCATCGAGACAGGCCAAAACGAAGCTCGAAAACAGAAAAAAATAGAAAAAACAGAAAAAATAGAAAAAAATAGAAACAGGGAAACGTTCAAGGGTGTTGCCACTCTCGCGAGAGGGAGCCGTCGATGCCCGCTTTTACGTTCGAGAAGCTGCCCCCGCCAGCCCGTCGCGAATCGGCGACCGCGTCGTCGTCCCGATCTCCGTCTCCTGCTCCTTC
>JBKQQE010000327.1:0-16708 GCA_052326245.1 Xanthobacteraceae bacterium
GCAGTGCAGCGGTGTGTCCGAGCACGCTGTCGGTGTAGGCGTTTTCCGCCACCAGATGCGCCCGGATGTCCGGCGCCAGCGCGGACGGGTCGTGCAGCACCTCTTGCCAGTTGGCGTCCTTCAGCCAGGCGTAGTCGTCGGCGACGGTGATGCCGTGGCGGCTGACAGGGTGCGGACGGCGCTCGGCGACAGGCGGGGAGACGGCGGAGTGTGGCGTGGGCATGGGGGTTCCGGGTCAGGCGATGCGAGAAACCTTATATAGGAGTCCTCGCCAGCAATTTCAGCCGAGCGCCTCGGAGAACAGCTCGAGCGCGCGCTGGGCGAAGGCCCGCATGTTGGCCTGCCGATCCGAACTGCCGGTTTCCAGCGTGATCACGCGTTCGCTCGGGCCTGCCACTGCCATGCAGGAATGGCCCGCCGCATCGCCGTAGCGGTTGCCGGCGGGGCCGGTCGCGCCGGTTTCGCTCAGCCCCCAGGTGGCGCCAAGCAGATCGCGGGCGCGGCGCGCCAGCAGCAACGCATAAGGCTCGCTGGCACCGCGGATGCCGTCCATCTCGTCCTTGGTGATGTTGACCAGGGCGGCGCGGGCGCGCGGGGTGTAGATCACGCCGCCGCCGCGGAAATAGGCCGACGCGCCCGGCACCGCGAGCAGCGCCGCCGAGATCAGCCCGCCGGTGGAGGATTCCGCGATGCCGACGGTCTCGCCGCGCGCGATCAGCCGCGCCGCGATCCTTTCAGCCAGGGGAATGAGAAGCTGCACGCGGCGATCTCCTTCGGCGGCATCTGTCGCTAGCCCGCGGCTGGTCCGGCCCGGCCGGCGGCGGACCCCGCTACTTGTCCTTGCGCTTGCGATGTTTCTTCTTCTTGCCGTTGGCGTCGTCGCCGTCGTCAAGGTCGTTGTCGGCGTCGGTGGCCTCGGCTTCGGCCGCCGCGAGCTCCATCGCCTGGCGCTCGCGAAGATCGTGTTCCAGGCGCTCGCGTTCTTCGCGCTCGCGCGTTTCGCGATAGGTTTCCCATTCCCTGAAGATCAGGTGCAGCCAGGGAATGATGTCCTCGATCGGCGGCAGCGTGCCGGCCGGCCCGCGCGGCCCGGCTTCGCCCCGCGGTCCACGCTCGCCCGGCGGCCCGGCCGGGCCGAGCGGTCCCGGCGGTCCGGCTTCGCCGCGCCGGCCCTGAACGCCGGGCTTGCCCAGCGGTCCCGGCGCGCCGCGCTTGCCCGGCGGGCCCTCCTTGCCGCGCAGCCCGTCGGGGCCGCGCTTGCCCAGGTGTCCCTGCGGCCCCGGCTTGCCCGGCACGCCCGGATTGCCGGACGGACCCTTCGGTCCGGCCTTGCCCTGCGGCCCGGGTTTGCCGGGTGGACCCTGTCGGCCCTGCCGTTCGATCGGTCTGCCCTCGTCAGCCACGAGCCACCTCCACGTCTTGCTTCGAGGTCCCTCTTAGCAGACGCGCGACGACGGGTACAATTCGGCGGATGTTGTGAAGTGGGGACAACGGCCTGCTGCAGACAACATCAAGACGTCACTCGGCGTTGCCGCGCAGCATGGCGGCGGTGGTGCCGACGACGACCGCGAGGCCGAGGCACCAGAAGCCGGTGTAGAAATAGAGAACGGCGGCGGCGGCGCAGCCGGCGCCGAAACTTGCGAGCGAGACTGAAAGGCGGCGAAAGCGGGCGCGCACATTGGCCGCCTGTTCGGGCTCGGCACCGGTTAGGAGGTCGACGGCATCGAGCGTCGCCTGCACCGTAGTGTTGGTCATCACCGTGGTCGGTGGCAGGTGCGCGAAATGGACGCGGCTGACCGCATTCTGCACCGCCATCGCAGCGACGCCGCAGAAGCCCGCCAGCAGGGCGGCCGGCGTGTTGGCGTTGGGAAACGGTCCGTAGCGCACCGCCAGCACAAAGAAGGCGAGCAGAAGCAGCACCTTGGTTGCCATCAGCACGCGCAGCGCCGGTCGTCCCGCCGCGCGCAGCGCAGTGCCGGCGAGCCGCGCCAGCGCGACCATCAGCACGAATTCCGGCAGCGCCAGCGTCTTGCCGATATTGCCCTGGGCACCCTGCACCAGCGCGGCGGCAAGGGTGACGAAGTTTCCGGTGACGTGAGCGATAAACAGGCCCTGCAGGCCGAAATAGCCGACCGCATCGACGAAGCCGCCGTTGAACGACAGCAGGGCCGCGACCAGCCCGGTTCGGTCCGGACGGCTCATGATGGCTCCGCTGCGCGTTTTGCGCCTGTCATGCTGTCATGCCCCCAAGGCTCCCATCTCCGATGGACGAAGCTGGTTGGTCGCCTCGGCGGAACCCGCGAAAGTATAGGCGAAACGATTTTCTTGCGGCAAGCTGGCGCGCAGCTATCGGAAACTCCCGGCGGAGGATGCCATGTGCCGCAATATCAAGACCCTGTTCAACTTCGAGCCGCCCGCCACCGAGGACGAAATCCAGGCCTCGGCGCTGCAGTTCGTCCGTAAGCTGTCCGGCTTCAACAGGCCCTCGCACGCCAACGCGGAAGCCTTCGACCGCGCGGTGATCGAGGTCAGCGACGCGGCGCGGCGGCTGCTCGCCTCGCTGCACACCCAGGCGCCGGCGCGCGACCGCGCGGTCGAGGCTGGGAAGGCGCGGGAGCGGTCGAGGGCGCGGTTTGGGTAGGGCTCGGAGTATGCCGCTATCCATTCCATCGTCACCCGCGGGCAACCGGATCCGGCCTTCGGCCGGTCCGGCTGTAAACTTGACCCGCGGGTCCACTCTTTTCTCAGCCACCCGAACCGTCGTTAGCTCGCGATCCCGTCATAGAGATCATGCCAGCCGGGGTTGTCTCCCACGATCAGATCGATCTTCCAGCTGCGCGGCCAATGCTTGATGTTCTTCTCGCGCTGGATGGCGGCGGCCGCGGTGTCATGGGCCTCGAAATACACCAGCGTCTTGACCGCATGGCGGCGCGAGAAGCCATCCACAAGTCCCGCGCGATGCTCGTAGACCCGGCGGACAATGTCGTTGGTGACGCCGACATAGAGCGTGCCGTTGCGTTCGCTCGCGAGGATGTAGACCCAATAGCACACGGACGAAACCGCCCAAGCGTTGAAATTGCCTGGAAGCGTAGGGCGAGATGTCGGAAGGATTCAACCAAATATTTTGGAGCGGCAAAGAGTGGATTGCCGGGTCAAGTTTACGGCCGGACCGGCCGAAGGCCGGATCCGGTTGCCCGGCAATGACGTGGGAGAATGGGGAAACGCATGGGCTTATCGCAGGCGCTGCTCCACTCACTGCGTCACCCGCGGGCTCGACCCGCGGGTCCACTCTTCGCTGCTAGCGCAGCCTAAGAGTGGATTGCCGGGTCAGCCCGGCAATGACGAAGGTCGAGGGTCAAGCCCGGCCATGACGGTTCATCCCCCTCAATGCACCGCGGCGTAGAGGATCTTGTCCTGGGTCGCGGTGGCGGCGTCGAATTCGGCGACGATCCGCCCGGTGCGGGCGACCAGGATGCGGTCGGACACCGCGAGGATCTCCGGCAGGTAGGACGAGATCACCACCACCGCCTTGCCCTCGTCCGCGAGCCGGCGGATCTCGGCATGGATGTGCGGAATGGTGCCGACATCGACGCCGCGGGTGGGTTCGTCGAAGATGATGACGGAAGGATCCTGCACCAGCGTCTTCGCCAGCACCACCTTCTGCTGGTTGCCGCCGGACAGTTCGACGATCCGCGCCTTGCGCTGCAGCGCGTTGATCTTGAGCCGGTCGACCCAGTAGTTGGCGAGCTTGGCTCTCCGCGCGCGCGACAGCAGGAAGCTCCAGCCGCGACCGGTGGCGAGGTTGCCGATATAGACGTTGTCGTCGACGATCATGGTCTCGAAGTAGCCGTTGGCCTTGCGGTCCTCGGTGATGTAGGCGATGCCGTCGTCGATCGCCTGCCGCGGCACGCGGTAGCGGATCGGCTTGCCGCGCAGCCGGATGGTGCCGCCATTGACCAGGTTGCGCTTCAGCGCGCCGAAGATCACCTTGGCGATCTCGGTGCGGCCGGAGCCGATCAGCCCGGCGATGCCGACGATCTCGCCGGCATAGACCGAGAACGACATGTTCTTCACCGCCATGCCCATGGTGACGTTTTCCACCGTCAGCACCTTCTCGCGGCGGTGGCCGGCGTGCTTGCTTGCGCCGCCATAGACCGACTGCGCCACCTCGCGCCCGACCATGTGCTGCACCAGCGCGTCGCGGGTGAGCTCCTTCGCCGGCGCGGTGATCACGCGCTTGCCGTCGCGCAGCACGGTGATGCGATCGGCGATCAAGAGCGATTCCTCCAGCGCGTGCGAGATATAGATGACGGCGACGCCGCGGGAGCGCAGGTCGCGCACCAGGTGGAAGAAGTGGACGATCTCCTCCGGCGTCAGGCTCGCGGTCGGCTCGTCGAAGATGATGATGCGCGCCTTGTTGTAGATGGCGCGCGCGATCTCCACCATCTGCTTCTTGGCGGTGCCGAGCAGGCCCACCGGGGTCGCCGGGTCGACGTGGAAGTTCAGCGACTGCAACAGCTGCTGCGCCTGGATGTTGAGGGTGCGAAACCGCGTCAGCAGCTTCTCGTTGCCGAGCTCGATGTTCTGGGCCGCGGTCATGGTCGGCACCAGGCTGGTTTCCTGGTAGACCATGCAGATGCCGGCCTTCAGCGCGTCGCGCGGCTGCTCGAAATCGACCGGCTTGCCATCGACGAAATAGTCCCCCGAGGACAGCTGGATGGCGCCGGCGATGGCCTTGCACAGCGTCGATTTGCCGGCGCCGTTCTCGCCCACCAGCGCATGCACCTCGCCGGCATAGAGATCGAAGTCGACGCCCTCGATGGCGTGCACGCCGCCGTAGATCTTGCTTCCGCCGGTGATCTTCAGCACCGGCTCGCGCGCGGCGGTCGCGGGCGTCTCTACGGTCAAGGACGCGGCGTCGTTCATCGCAGTTCTCCCGCGTAAAGCAGCAAGCGCCCGGTGCCGCGCGCGGCGATCACCACGCCCTGCGGCGTTGCGCAGGCGGCGGTGACGCCGTGGAAGCGGCCGCCGGCGCGGCTGTGCAGGCTGTCGGTGGCCTCGCCATTGCCGTCGAGATGCACCAAGAGGCCATAGCTGCGCGGCGGCGCCCACGGCTTCTGGATGCCGAGCGCCTTGACCGAGCCGATCTGCATCGGCTCGAGGCAATTGCTGCCGCCGGCGAGCGCCGGTGCGATCCAGTAGTCCGGCGTAATCGTGGCGATCATCTCCTCGCGGAAATCGTCCTCCTTGAGCACGAATTCGATGAGGTGGGTGCGCCGCGCGAACATGGCGAGATAGAAGCCGCCCTTGCCGTCGCCGTGCAGCCGCGCCGGGTAGCCGGCGAGATTGCCGGCGATCACCTCGGGCCGCGCTGCGCGGTCGCCGTCGAGCGGCAGCCGGCTGACGCGATGCGCCCAGCTCTCGGTGAACCAGAGGCTTTTCGCGTCGGGGCCGATGGCGACGCCGTAGGGGTAGGCGAGATCGGCAAGCCAGACCTCGGCCTTGTCGAGCCCGGGCGAGGCGACGACCAGCCGGCCGTTGCGGCGCTTTTCCATCAGGTCGGGGCGCCACTGGTCGGGTGCGCGGCCGGCGGAGCCTTCCACCGCGAAGATGCGGCCGTCGGGGGCGGCGGTCACCGCCGTCAATCCGGCGAAGGCGCGGCCGCCGGCGGTCTCGCACCAGCGCGGCAATGGCTTGCCCGGGTCGATCGCCGCCAGGCCGCGGCCGGCGACGCAGACCAGCAGCCGGCCATCGGGATGCAGCGCCAGTCCGCCGGCGTCGCCCTCGAACTCGGCGATCACCGCGCGCTCCGCAAAGCCCGCGTCCGAGAGCTTCAGCACCCGCCGGCCCGCGGAGGCATAGACCGCGCCGTCGCCCGCGGCGATCACGTCGTCGACGCCGGGCAGCGGCTCGCCGATCGGCGTGCAGGCGTCGAGCCGGTCGTTGGGGCTGAGCGCGCCGTCGAGCGGCGGAATTGCGTTCTGGCCGCCGTCGCGATCGGTCACGCTGCGGATGTCGCGCATCAGATGGTCGAGGAATCCCACGGTGGCGCTACCCCTTCACTCTGCTCTCTTCACTCTACTCTTGGCGCCCCAATAGGCGTCGTAGCCGGTCCATGTGTCGTCGACGCCGTCGAGCTTGATGCGGCCGATCCGGTTGTTCTCCAGGCCGCCGAGATAGAGGTAGCCCTTGTGCTCGCGCATCGAGGTCAGCGTCGAGTGCGAGATCCCGGTCGGATCCCACCACGATTCCAGCGCCTCGCCCGCTTCGTTGAACTTCAGCACGCAGCCGTGGTTGAGCGCCGGCGCCAGCCATTCGTCGGTCGGCACCTGCTTCACCATGCGCAGGCGAAAACCCGGCTTGCGCGCGGCGAGGTCGAAGGTCGGCGTGCGGATGCCCACCAGCGCCAGCCAGTAGGTGCCGTCGGAGGCGCGGTTGATGTTGTCGGGGTTGCCCGGCAGCTCGTCGATCAGTACTTCGCAGCGGCCCTGCTTCGGGCCCTCGAGCCAGTAGCGAAACACCTTGCACAGCGAGGTCGAGGCGATCAGCACCGACCGGCCGTCGTGCGACACGCAGACGCCGTTCGGAAAGTAGAAATGATTGATCACCGTGCGCGTGGTCCTGGTCGCCGGGTCGTAGCAGACCAGCCGGCCGTTCGGCCGCGCCTCGAGAATATCCAGCGTGTTGGTGGTCATCTCGTAGCGGGTGGTGCAGTCGCTGAAATAGATCTTGCCGTCCGGCGCGATGTCGAGGTCGTCGGCCATGCGCAGGCGGGAGTCGTCGTTGAGCTTGTACCAGGTGCGGTTGGTCTCGTCGGTGACCTTGAAGACGCCGCCGTCCGGCGCGATGCCGTAGACGCCCATGCCCGCCACCGCGACGATCAGGTTCTCGTCGCGGTCGAACTGCATGCCGAGCGGGCGGCCGCCGATATGGGCGAACACCTCGCGCTTCTCGAAGTTCGGTCCGGAAAAGCGGATGATGTTGCCGTCGCGGGTCGAGCCATAGAGGCGGTCCTGGCGGTCGAGGATGACATCCTCCGGCCCCTCGACCTGGTCGACGCCGATGGCCTCAGCATGGATCAGCCGGTCGTTCTGGGCGTAGGGCGAGTGTGAGCCCGGCTGCACCGACGGCGCCGGCGCCAGCGCCACGAAGGCCGGATTGACGTAGATCTTCTGGATCGCCTTGCCGCGGTTCTTCGACCACTTGACGTCGATGCCCACCGCCGCGAGCAGGATCAGCCCGGTGGCGGCGGAGGTGACGTAGCCCGGGATGCCCATGCGCACCAGGCCGTTGACCAGGAGGAAGATGATGATCGCGCCGATCATCGCCCGCCACACCGTTCCCTTGCCGCCGGCCAGCGACACGCCGCCCAGCACCACCGCGGTCAGCGCCTGGAACTCCCAGCCCACCCCGGTGGTGGAATCCGTGCTGGCCTGCCGCGCCGCGTAGAAGATGCCGCTGGCGGCGCACAGCGTGCCCGACAGCACATAGGTGAAGAACAGCATCAGGCGGACACGGATGCCGGCGTGGCGCGCCGCCTTGCGGCTGGCGCCGATGGCGGTGAGATGCCAGCCGTAGCGCGAGCGCGACAGGAAGATGTGGCAGACCAGCAGCACCACGAACAGCGTCGCCGCGTTGATCGGGATTCCGAGCACGCTGCCGCCGCCGATGAAGTCCCAGGCGTCGCTGTCCACCGAGTTGGTGGCGAACACCTGGGCGTAGCGCGTGTTCAGGAGGTTGACGGTAGCGCGCAGGATGATCAGCGTCACCAGCGTGGTCAGGAACGGCCGGGTCCGCAGATAGCCGATCAGGAAGCCGTTGATGCAGCCGAGCGCGGCGCCGACCGCGAGCGTCGCCACGATCACGCCGCCGACCGGCCATTCCAGCACCAGCAGGAACAGCAGCGCGGCGAAATTGCACAGCGCGAAGATCGCGCCGACGCTGAGGTCGATGCCGCCGGTGATCAGGCAGAAGCCCATGGCCAGCGCGACGAAGCCGAATTCGGCGAACAGCCGCAGCAGCGACAGCATGTTCTGGGTCGAGGCATAGTCGGGAATGGTCAGCGCGAAATACAGCCACAGCCCGATCATCACCGTGAACGGGATCACCGGCTCGAACCACTGCTTCAGCAACAGTTCGGACAGCAACAGGCGCGGCGAGAAGCGGCGCACCGACGCGGCGACCGAATCCATCGTCATCGACATGGTCGACAGGCTCCCGAGCGCTCGTTGGCGCGTTTTGGAAAGCGGGCGCCTGCCGGTCCGGGCGCGGACCGGCAGGCCGCGTGATCGCCGTTATTGCTTCTTCAGCGCGAAGCAGTTGCCGCCGCTGGCGTTGGTCTTGTCGAGCCAGATCGGCTGCGTGTAGTACTCCAGGTTCCGGGTGCCGGGCTTGTCGCCGGATTCCAGCAGCGTTTCGGCCGCCATCATCAGGTCGTGGCCCTGCTCGGTGGCCTTGTAGCTCAGGAATTTATAGAAGCTGCCGGAATTGACCTGGTCGCAATCCAGCTGCGAGCCTTCGCCGGAGGCGTAGACCTTGACCTGGTCGATCTTGCCGGCGTTGCGGATCGCCTGCGCCGCGCCCGATTCCATGATGCCCCAGAATCCGATGCTGGCGCACAGGTCGGGATGCTGCTGGATCACGGTGGCGGTGACGTTGAGCGCGGTGTTGGCGTCCCAGTTGGCGGCCTGGTTCGACACCACCTTGATGTTGGAGTCCTGCTTGAAGACCTCCATGATGCCGCCGACCTGGTCGACGCTGGCCGCCGCCGTCAGCTCGCCCTGCACGATCTGGATCTTGCCGGACTTGCCCGAGCCGGTGCCGCACTGCTTGACCACGTCGGTCGCCAGCATCTTGCCGACCTCGTGCCAGTCGGCGCCGACGAAGGCGCTGGATTTATAGTTCGACGACATGTTGATCTGGATCACGTGCGTGCCCTGGCTCTCGGCGCGCTTGAGGTCCTTCATCAGCAGCGTGACGCTCGGGTTCTGCACGATCAGCACGTCCGGCTTCTGGTCGACCAGCGCGGTGAGCGCCTGCTGCATCGCCGAGGGATTGTTGTTGGGATCCCGCACGATGTATTTCATGCCGCGCCATTCGGCTTCCTGCTGCACCACCCGGCCCCATTCGTCGGACAGCGGCACGCCGAGCGCGATCGGCAGATAGGCGATGGTCTTGCCCTGCAGGGCCTTGTCGTAGGAAGAACGCAGTTCGCGCGCGGTCTTGGTTCCGCTCTCCTCCTGCGCCGTCGCCAGCATCGGCAACGCGGCGAGCGCGGCTCCGGCGAGCAGCATGGTCCAGGTCTTGGTCGTCGGCTTCATTGGTACCTCCCCACTTCGTTATTGATGGTTTCGTTGTTGATTGTGACGTCCCGTCGTCGCTCCGAGAGTTCAGCCTCCGGATTCAGTCGCCCTGGCGCGCGGTCTCCTCGTCGCGCGGGTGCAGCCAGTTGTCGAGCACGATGGCCGCCAGCAGCACCACGCCCTTGATGATGTTCTGCACTTCGCTGTTGACGTCCATGATCGTGAAGGCATTGAGCAGGGTGCCGATCAGCACGCAGCCGACCACGACGCTGTAGACGCTGCCGCGGCCGCCGATCAGGCTGATGCCGCCGATCACCACCACCAGCACCACGTCGAAGATCATGGTGCCCTGGGTGATGGCCATCTGGATGCTGCCGGTGGTGCCGATCCAGACCAGGCCCGCGAGCCAGGCGAGCAGCGCCACCAGCACATATTCGAGCACGATCAGGGGGCGCAGCGGGATTCCGGTCAGCCGCGCCGCTTCCGGATTGTCGCCCTGGGCGTAGATGAAGCGGCCGATCGAGGTCCGCGACAGGAACAGCTGCATGGCAACCGCGGCGACCGCGAACACCAGGATCGGAACCGGAATGCCGAGGAAGCGCCCCGCGCCCAGGAACATCAGCTCCGGGGCATCCTTCGGCGCGTACACCACCCAGGCGGGCGCGAACCAGAACGCCAGCCCGTAGATCACGAACCCCGCCGCCAGCGTCACGAACAGCGCCGGCGCCTCCACGAAGGCGACCATCAGGCCGTTGATGACGCCGATCGAGAGCGCCACCGCGAGCGCCAGCAGCACCGCGGCGAGCACCGGCGTGCCCTGCTGAATCTGGATCAGGGCGATGGCCCAGGACCCCGCCATGATCGCGACCTCGCTGAGATCGATGCCGCGGCTGATCACGATCAGGCCCATGCCGAGGCCGAGAATGCCGAGGATGGAAATGCTGCGCAGCAGGTTCAGCAGGTTCGACACCGTGGCGAAGCCGTCGAGCGTCAGCCCGAACACGACCAGCAGCGCGATGGTGATCAGGAGCACGATCTGCTCCTGGTTCGGCTTGGCGAAGGCGACGCGAAGGCGCGGGGTGGTGGCGGGCGCGACGGGAGATTCAACGGCCATGGCATGCCTCCCGGGTACGTCGCGGCGGCGCGTCAGCGCGGATGCGTGCAGCGGTCGAGCGCATCACAGCCCTCCCAAAATCGTTTTTGCTTTCTGGTTGAATCCAGCATCCACGGGATTGAGCCATCCGTCAAATGGACTCGTCAGCGCAGACCTCGCGGCGCAAATCCCGCATTGCAACCTTGGCTGCATTCCGTTCGCAGCGCCCGGGGATTTTCACAGCGCGGAATTTGCAGGCCTGCGAGCGTCGCGCCGCTGCATATTTAGTCATCGAGCCGGGGCGAGTGGAACCGGGCGCGCGCGAGCGATCGCCGCGCCGGCAAGCGCGCCACGCGTTTCGATCGCCGCAACTCCGGCGCCGGGCAGGAACCCGCCCCATCCCTTGTTCCGAGCGCCGGACCGATAGATCTTTATTAGAAGTATCGCGGCGTCCGCACTGGATCTTTCACACCTTGCGCTAGCATGTCCCGACCAGGAGGCTGCCGGCCAAGTTGCGCCGACGGGCTCCGCGGCGGAGATCCTGAGTGCGAGAGCGATGTTGACGCAGTCCAATGCCAACAGCCGTCGGAATCCCGAAGGGCGGCGATACCAGCGGGTGCGACCCTCGGGCGTGATGGCGAAGACCGCAACCATCCTGCCGGGCGCGAACGTCCCGTCAATCACCTGCAACGTGATCGACTACAGCCTGGGCGGTGCCTGCCTCGACCTCGATTACGAGGTCGCGGTGTCGCTGCCGAAGCGGTTCTATCTGCTCTACGGCGGCAACAAGAAGAAGTGCCGGCTGGTGTGGATGAGGGGACGCCGGATCGGCGTGTGCTTCTGACCATGTCATTCGGGACCGCGCGTCCCGCCGGCTGCGGTCCGGTCCTGCGCGCGCGTCTCAGCCCGCGACGTCGTCCGGCACCGGGACGTCGAAGCCGTTCAGCGTCACCGAGACCAGACAATACAGGCCGACGAGAAAGATCAGCTCGGCGGTCTGGGCTTCACCGAAGTTCGCGACCGCGTGACGGTAGGCAAGTTCGGGCAGCACGCCGCCGTTGACCAGCGACGAGGCCACGTCATAGGCGTTGGCTTCGACGCGCGTCAGGTCCACCGGGCGCTGCCCCGACACGATGGTCGAGATCTTCTCGTCCGACAGCCCACGGCTTTCGGCCACCAGCACATGGGCATAGAGTTCATAACCGGACTTGAACTTGGCGCCGGTGACGAGAATGGCGACCTCGCGGATCGGCCGCGGCAGGGACGGCGACGTCGACAGCGCCTTGACCAGGTCCCAGACCGGTCCGCCGAATTTCGCCGCATGCAGCCACGGGTTCCATGGCCCGATCAGCGCGCCCGATTGGGCGATCGCGGTAAAACCCTTGAAATTGGTCTCGATGCCGGTGCGCATGTCGTCGTAGAGCGGACGCTGCGCGGGGCTGAGGTCGGACGGGTCGAGAAGCGGCAGGCGCATCGTGAAGCCTCCAGAGATTCTTTCGGGGGAACCGCAGTGTCAGAATCCGAAGCCCGCGACGCCGCGGCAGCTTCGGAAGCCTGAATGACCACCTTAAAACGGCGATCAGCGAAGAATTGTGACGCGCATGCGTCGCGGCAGCATGCCGTGGCGGGCGGGCCGTCGTGCTGGTGTCGCACCGATTCTGTTGAAATGGCCGGCCCGTGCCTCGGGTCTGCAGCATCGTCATCACTTCTTGGGAGCCCGCCGTGGAGAACGTCCTGTCCGAAGCCCTCGCCCATCTGGATGCGGGTCGGCTCGACGCAGCGCAATCGCTGGCGCGCTCCGTGCTGGCGCGTCGCCCCAAGGATGTGATCGCGCTGCAGTGCATGGGATTGGCCGCGCTGCGCGGCGGGTGTCCCGACGAAGCGGTTCCATGGTTGCGCCAGGCGGCCAAGCTGCAGCGCGGCGACGCCGGCCTGCTGACCAATCTCGGGGTCGCCCTCAAGGCGGCGGGCCGGCTCGACGAGGCGGTGCAGGCCTTCACCCTCGCCACCAGGGCTGCGCCGGGCGCTGGCGAAATCCACTTCAATCTGGGCAATGCGCTGCAGGCGCTGCGGCGCGATGAGGCGGCCGAAGCGGCCTATCGTCGCGCGCTTGCCGCCGGCAATTGTCGGCAGGGTGGCGCCGCCGTCCACGCCAATCTTGGGCTGCTGCTCGAAGCGCGCGGCGCTGGGCCGGACGCGGTCGGCGCGCATCGGGCGGCGGTGCGGCTCCGCCCCGACGTGGCCGAGTATCACTACAATCTGGGCAATGCCTTGCGCGCCGTGCTGGCGCTCGACGACGCCATTGCGGCCTATGACCGCGCGCTGGCGCTGCGCGCGGACTATCACGAGGCCCGGCTGAACCAGTCGCTGGCGCTGCTGCTCAAGGGGGATTTCGCCCGCGGTTTCGCCGGCTACGAGGCGCGGCTTGAGACCGCCGAGGTGGAGCGGCGCGACTTTCCGACACCGCCGTGGCGGGGCGAGCCGCTCGACGGGCGCCGCCTGCTGGTCTTCGCCGAGCAGGGCCTCGGAGATGCAATTCAGTTCCTGCGTTATCTTCCGGCCCTCAGCGCCGGCGGCCAGCGGATCATCGTCGAGGTCCAGCCAGCGCTGCGGCGGCTCGTCGACGCCAAGCTGGCGCGCGAAGCGCTCACGTCGGTCACGGTCGTCAGCCGCGGCGAGCAACTCCCCGGTTTCGATGTCCACGCATCGCTGATGAGTCTTCCGGCGACGCTCGGCTTCGATGCCGCGGCAATCCCGGGGCAGGTCCCCTATCTGTGGGCCAAACCCGACGCGGTGGCTCGCTGGCGAGCGCGGGTCGCCGCGGACGCCGCACTTGCGGTTGGCCTGGTGTGGGCGGGCAATCCCCATCACCGCAACGACCGCAACCGCTCCATCGCGCCCGCCGCCATGGCGCCGCTGATCCGCGCCATTTCCTCCCGCCACGGCGACGCACGGTTTTTCAGCCTGCAGGTCGGACCGGCCGGTGCCGACCTGTCGGCCTTTCCCCCCGGTTCCGTCATCGACCTCGCTCCGTCGCTCGATGATTTTGCCGAGACCGCGGCCGCTCTTACCGCACTCGATGTGTTGATCTGCGTCGACACCTCGGTGGCGCATCTCGCCGCCGCGCTGGGCCGGCCGGTCGAGCTGTTGCTGCCCTATCACCCCGACTGGCGCTGGCTGCTCGATCGCCCGGACAGTCCCTGGTATCCGACGATCACTTTGCATCGCCAGACCGTCGCGGGGGATTGGAGCGCGCCCCTGGCGGCGCTGGCGGCCGCGTTCGACGAGCGCGGCCGCTGCGCGTGGTCGGCGTCGCCGACCCGCGCGGTCTCCGCCTGAGCCAAGCGCTAACAGTGGCTGCAGATCGATTGCAGCGATTTTTTCAGCTTGGCTTCCTCGTCGGCGGCGCTGTCGAGCAGCTTCTTCATGGTGCCGCTGCTCTTTGGCTTTTCCGCCGGGACGGGCGGGAACGCCTTGTCATAGCAGGCGAGCCGGTCGGCGGCGCGCAAAATGGCCTTGCAGTCGGGGCCTTCGGCCTGCGCCAGGCCGCACAATGCCAGCCAGGCCAACGCAACGACGAACGGTTTCATGGCGATCCTTTCGGCGCTAGTGCCCGCTTTTCGAAGTTCGTGATACATCGCGGCAACCTCTTCCACGAACTTCGAAAAGCAAAGGGCACTAGCAAATCTATGATTCTAGTACCCTTTTGTTTCCGAAGTTCGTGTCGGGAATGTGCAGCAAGCGACTCACGAACTTCGGAAACAGGGTACTACGCCGCGGCGACGCGCGCTTCCGCCCTGCGGAAATGGGCGTCGAGGTCGCCCACCGGCATGGGCTTGCCGAGAAGATAGCCTTGCGCGAAGTTGGTGCCAAGCTGGCGCAGCAGCGCCAGTTGCTCGGCGGTCTCGACGCCCTCGGCGGTGACGCTGATGTCGAGCCCGCGCGCCAGCGTCAGGATCGAGGAGACGATGGCGCCGCAATGGGCATTGCTGCCGAGGTCGCGGATGAACGACTTGTCGATCTTGATCTTGTCGAACGGGAACATGGTAAGGTAGCTGAGCGAGGAGTAGCCGGTGCCGAAATCGTCGAGCGCCAGCGACACGCCGATCTCCTTCAACTCCTCGGTAAAGGCGAGATTGTCGGGGCCCCGCTCCAGCAGCACGGATTCGGTGATCTCGATCTCGAGGCGCTGTGGCGCCAGCCCGGATTCGAGCAGCGCCGCGCAGATCACGCCGAACAATTCCTTCTGCTTGAACTGCACCGGCGACAGGTTGACCGCGACCTTGAGATCGTCGGGCCACGCCGCGGCGTCGCGGCAGGCCTGGCCGAGCACCCATTCCCCGAGCGGCACGATCAGCCCGGTCGATTCGGCGAGCGGGATGAACTTGTCCGGCGGGATCAGCCCGGCGGTGGGGTGGCGCCAGCGCAGCAGCGCTTCGGCGCCGCAAGGGCGTTCCGTCGCGATGTCGTAGACCGGCTGGTAGAACACTTCGAACTGTCCCTCCGCGATCGCCTCGCGCAGGTCGCCCTCCAGCGTGTTCTGCGCCTCCAGGTCGGCGGCCATCGCCGGATCGAAGAATGTGAAGCAGCTGCGGCCAGCCGCCTTGGAGCGATACAGCGCGAGGTCGGCGCGGCGCAGCAGGTCCTGCGGGTCGCGGCCGTGGTCGGGCGCCATCGCGATGCCGATGCTGGCGCCGACATCGACCTTGCGGCGGCGGAGATGGAACGGCGCCGCCATCAGCTGGGTGATACGGGTGGCCAGCGCGGTGGCGTCGGCCCTCTGGTCGTCGCCGGCCATCTGGATGATCGCGAATTCGTCGCCGCCAAGCCGCGCCAGGAGATCATTGTCGCGCAAGCCCGATTTGAGCCGCTCCGCAACCTCGCGCAGCAGCAGATCTCCGGCAGCATGGCCCAGCGAGTCGTTGACGTTCTTGAAGCGGTCGAGGTCGAGCATCAGCACCGAGAAGCGGCTGTCGCGCGCGTTGCAGAGAATGTCGTCGAGCCGGCCGAGGAAGCAGGCGCGGTTGGCGAGCCGCGTCAGGGTGTCGGTCTGGGCCAGTTCGAGCACCCGCAGGTGGGCCAGCTGCAACCGTTCGGCGTTGCGGCCCGACACATTGAGATAGATGAAGGCGAAGGCGGTGATGATCAGGCCGATGAAGAGCACGATGAGGGCGCGGGGAAAGCGCACGATCAGCGGCCCGCCGGCGGGCAACGTCGCCGCGATGGTCCAGTGTTTGTCGCCGATCGCCAGTTCGCCGGTCCAGCGCAGCGGCGACGTCAGCTTCATCGCCATCGGAGAGGCCGTTTCCGCGGTCGAGAAATCGGCGGGCGTGGTGTCGATTGCGCCCGGCATGTCGGAGGCATGCGGATAGAGGTTGACATCGATCGCAGAAGCCGCCGCGCGGGTGTCCATGATCGATTGCAGCACCGCGGTCATGTCGAACACGCCGGTGACATAGCCGGTGATGTTGCGGCGGCGATCGGCGATGGTACCGCGCGAGGTTCCCTTGACGTAGACCGGCACGACAATGAGGAGGTTGTGCGCGCCGAGGTTCAACCCCCGGGCCGCAAGCGTCAAAACCGTCACCGCGTCGCCGTCGCGCGCGCGCTCGAGCACCGCGTGCCGCGCCGGGTCGGTCGCGTAGTCCATGCCGTAGACCACCGACGTCTTCGGCTCGGTGGAGTAGAAGATCGGCAGATATTCGTCGGCGTCCGGCGCCCGGCCGCGGGTCATTTGCAGGTCGTAGGCCTTGAACATGAAGCTCGGCAGGCCGTCCGCCATCGCGGCGGCCTCGAACTCGGCGCGTTCCCGGCCGCGGACGCGCGGAATCCATCCGATCCGCGCCACGCCGCGATGGTCCTCGAACAAGCGCTTGCTGAAGACCTCGAATTCGCTGCGCGTGATATCCTCGTTGGCGGATTCGAACAGCGTGCGCAGCGTCTCCAGCCGGCCGATATAATCCTGGATGCCATGGGACATCGAGGTGGCTTCGGCGCTGGCCGCGCTCTCGAATTCCACCTGCGCGATCCGGTGTTCCCAGCGCGCTACCGCGTAGGCGGCGATCAGCGACAGCAACACGCCGGCCGCCGCCGCGATCCAGGCCGGCCGGTAAATGGTCAGCCGATCCAGCGCGCGCCGGCGTGGCGCCGGCGGCGCATCCGCTCCAGTGTCAGGCGCGACGGTGTCGCCGACCATGCACGAAATCCCCTCGCTGCCGATCGACGTTCCCGGGTCTCGATCGGTCATCACACCCTCCAAGTTTGGTCGGGCGGTGGTGAAGGTTTTGACAAACCAGTGGAAAACGCCTGCGTC
>JBKQQE010000328.1:0-3467 GCA_052326245.1 Xanthobacteraceae bacterium
GGCGACCGACGCGGCCTTCAAGACGGCGGACGCGGTGGCCGAAGTCTCGATCGTCAATCCGCGCATCGTGACCAACTACATGGAAACGCGCGGCGTGGTTTGTCAGTATGACGCCGCCAGCGACCGGCTGACGCTGGTCACCGGCAGCCAGGGCAGTCACCGGCTGCGCGATATCCTGTGCCAGAACGTGCTCAAGATTCCGACGAGCAAGATGCGGGTGATCTGCCCCGATGTCGGCGGCGGCTTCGGCACCAGGCTGTTTCCCTACCGGGAATACGCTCTGGCCGCGGTCGCGGCGCGCAAGCTGCGCCGCGGCGTGAAATGGGTGGCCGAGCGCTCCGATCACTTCATCGGCGATGCCCAGGGCCGCGACAATACCACCACCGCGCGGATGGCGCTGGCGGCGGACGGCAGGTTCCTCGCCATGGACGTCGATCTGGTCGCCGACATGGGGGCGTATCTGTCGACCTTCGCGCCGTATGTGCCGTTCGGCGGCGCCGGCATGCTGCCGGGCCTTTACGACATCGCCGCGTTCCATTGCCGCGTGCGCACCGTGTTCACGCACAGCGTGCCGGTCGATGCCTATCGCGGCGCCGGCCGTCCCGAGGCCGCCTACGTGGTGGAGCGGCTGGTTGACGCCGCTGCGCGCAAGCTGAAGATGTCGCCCGACGCGATCCGTCGCAAGAACTTCGTGGCGCCGCGGGCGATGCCTTACACCACGGTCACCGGAAAGGTCTACGATTCGGGGGATTTCGCCGGCCACCTGAAGCGGGCGATGGAGATCGCCGAGTGGAAGGATTTTCCGAAGCGGGCGCGCGCCGCGCGCAAGCTCGGCCTGGTGCGCGGCATCGGAATGTCCACCTATGTCGAAGTCTGCGGCACCATGGGCGAGGAGACCGCGGAAGTCCGGCTCGACCCGGGCGGCGACGTCACCGTGCTGATCGGGACGCAATCGAGCGGCCAGGGCCACCACACCGCCTATGCACAGATCGTCGCCGAGCAGTTCGGCCTGCCGCCCGAGCGCGTTCATATCGTGCAGGGCGACACCGATCTGATCGCGACCGGTCTCGGCACCGGCGGCTCGTCGTCGATTCCGTCGGGCGGCGTCAGCGTCCAGCGCGCGACGCACAAGCTGGGCGAAAATCTCAAGCAGATCGCCGCGGAAGCGCTCGAGGCCGGCAGCAGCGACCTGGAGATCAGCGAAGGCAGCATCCGCATCGCCGGCACCGACCGCGTGATGTCGTTCGCCGATCTCGCCAGGCGCGCCGCCGCCGATGCGGCGAAGTTGCGCGCCAGCGAGAAGTTCAGCAGCGAGGCCGGCACCTTTCCCAACGGCACCCACATCGCCGAGGTCGAGATCGATCCCGCCACCGGCAGCGTCCAAATCGTCAACTACGTCATCGTCGACGATTTCGGCGTCACCCTGAATCCGCTGATGCTCGCGGGCCAGGTTCACGGCGGCACCATGCAGGGCATCGGCCAGGCGCTGATGGAGCAGGCGGTCTACGATCTCGAGGACGGCCAGCTCGTCACCGGCACGCTGATGGATTATGCGCTGCCGCGGGCTTCCGACGGCCCGTCGATCGTGTTCGAGACCCGCAACGTGCCGTGCAAGACCAACCCGCTCGGCGTCAAGGGGGCCGGCGAGGCGGGCGCGATCGGCTCATGCCCGGCGGTCATGAACGCCATCATCGAGGGCCTGTGGCGCGAGTACGGGATCGATCATATCGACATGCCGGCGACGCCGGAGCGGGTCTGGGCGGCGATCGCGCAGCGCGGCGCGCGGTCGGCGTGAGGCGGCGACGGGAATATTGAGAAACCGGCGGTGTTGTATCAGCACGGCCGCTGCCGCTTCCGTCGCCGGAGTATGATCCGGAAAAGTGGATACCGGTTTTCCGAAAAGATCATGCTCAATCAAAAAGCTGGAGCGCGATGACGATTCGACCAAATCTCATCGCGCTCCAGCGAACGGCGGACGCGGGACTGTTTTGCGAAAGACATATTCCGCAAGTATCAGGACACGGGCTGCAGGTAGGACGTCAAAGAGCGCGGGTGCGCCCGACAGGGAGATCGACAGATGATGCGTGCTTTCGTTGTCGCTGCCGCGATGGCCGTGACGGTTGCAGCAGTCGCCGCCGAAGATCCGATCACCGTCCGCAAGGCGTTGATGAAGGCAACCGGCAAGCAGGCCGGCGTCGGCGCGGCGATGATCAAGGGCGAGGCGCCGTTCGACCTCGCCAAGGCCAAGGCGATCTTCGTCGCGATCCAGGACACCGCGGCCAAGGCGCCGACACTGTTTCCGGTGGCGGCTAAGGACGGCGACGACACCGCGGCGCTGCCGGCGATCTGGCAGAACAAGGCCGATTTCGAGGCCCGCTTCACCAAGCTCGGTGTCGACGCCAAGGCCGCCGAAGCCAGCGTGACCGATCTTGCCAGCTTCAAGACGGCGTTCAGCGGCGTCGGCAAGGACTGCGGTGGTTGCCACGAAAATTATCGCCTCAAGAAATGATGCAGGGCGTACGCCGCGCCGTGGCGCCGCGTGCAGCCCCCAGCGCCCCAGCCTCCGAGCGGCCGCCGGCTCGAGCCCGCGATCGCCGGTCCCGCGTTGCCGACGCAGGATGACCCGATGCTCCGCAAATACGCCGCGCTCGCAGGCCTCGTCGCGGTCGTCGGCGCCGCCGTGTTCTGGGGCATCACCACGCCCGCGGCGATTCCGGCCAGCGCGCTGCCAGCCCATACGCCCGACCTCGGCAACGGCGCCACGGTGTTCAACGCCGGCGGCTGTGCGTCCTGCCACGCCGTCCCCGGGCAGCCGGATCGCCTGAGGCTCGGCGGCGGGCTTGCCATCCCATCCCCGTTCGGGACCTTCTACGCGCCGAACATTTCTCCCGATCCGCAGGACGGCATCGGGGGATGGAGCGAGGCCGCATTCGTGACCGCGGTGCTGAAAGGCACGTCGCCGCGCGGCACGCACTATTTTCCGGCGTTTCCGTATTCCTCCTACCAGCATGCCAGGGTCGACGACGTCCGCGACCTGTTTGCCTATTTGAAGACGCTGCCGCCGGTCGCCGGCCGGGTCCGCGACCACGACGTGCGGTTTCCCTTCAATATCCGGCGCGATCTGGGCGGCTGGAAATTTCTCTTTCTCGACGGCAAGCCGTTCATCCCCGATCCGGCGCGGTCGGAGCAATGGAACAGAGGCGCCTATCTCGTGAACGCGCTGGGCCACTGCGCCGAGTGTCACAGCCCGCGCAATCCGCTCGGCGGCATCGTCGCCGCCCAGCGTTTCGCCGGCGGCCCCAATCCGGAAGGCAAGGGTTGGGTCCCCAACATCACCCAGAAGGGCCTCGCCGACTGGTCGGAAAAGACCATCGCCTATTTCCTGGAGACCGGGGAAACGCCCGACGGCGACACGGCTGGCGGGGCAATGGCCCGCGTGGTTCGCAACATGGCGGAACTCGGCGACG
>JBKQQE010000329.1:0-2652 GCA_052326245.1 Xanthobacteraceae bacterium
TCGATGCCGCCGCCGTGGATGTCGAATTGCCGGCCCAGATGCTTCCACGCCATCGCCGAGCACTCGATGTGCCAGCCCGGACGCCCCTCGACCGCGATGCCGCCGGGCGACGGCCATGACGGCTCGCCCGGCTTCGATGGCTTCCACAGCACGAAGTCCATGGCGTCGCGCTTGTAGGGCGCGACATCGACGCGGGCGCCCGCCATCATCTCGTCGAGCGAGCGCCGCGCCAGCTGGCCGTAGGCCGGCATGGTGCCGACCGCGAACAGCACGTGGTCCTGCGCGACATAGGCATTGCCGTTGGTAATCAGCATCTCGATGATCGCACGCATTTCCGCGATGTGCTCGGTCGCGCGCGGCTCCACCGTCGGCCGCAGGCAGCCCAGCGCATCGACGTCGTCGTGGAACTGGCGTTCGGTTTGCGCCGTGACCTTGCGGATCGCCTCGTTCAGCGGCAGGCCGGGAAAATCGCGCGCCGCGCGATCGTTGATCTTGTCGTCGACGTCGGTGATGTTGCGGACATAGGTGACGTGGTCCGCGCCGTAGATGTGGCGCAGCAGCCGGAACAGCACGTCGAACACGATCACCGGCCGCGCGTTGCCGATATGGGCGAAGTCGTAGACGGTGGGCCCGCAGACATACATGCGCACGTTGGCCGCATCGAGCGGCGTGAACACGCGCTTGTCCTTGGTCAGCGTATCGTAGAGCTTCAGCTCCATGGATCCCACCCAACAAATGTGCAGCCGCCACCGATCCGGCTGGCCGGGCGTCTGTCGATCTCAGGTGAGAAAAGACGGCCTCAGCCAGCGCTCAGCTAGCTCGTAATCTCGCGGCAAATGCCGAAAATGGAGAAAAGACCGTTCATGGGCCGCACCATGCGGCAGCCGGGCGGCTGGCGTCAAGAGATGGGCGCGAATTCATTCGGCCGCTGGGCCGCCACGGCCTTGCGCCCAAAGGCCTACGGAGCTTTCCGGTCCTTTTCCACCGGCGGCCACGGTTTTGCCTTGGTTAATCATTCTTAACACATCCCGCCTATGCTTCTCCCTCCTCCAATGGCTCCGGTGCAGTCCATCATGCGCGTCCTGCTGGTGCTTTGCGGCCTCATTTTGTGCTCGGCGACGTCCGTACTGGCCGACAGCCGCGTCTTCATCATCGCCAACCAGCCCGATGGCTATGGCGTCGACAAATGCCTTGCCGATGGCGCGAAATGCGGCGCCTCAGCCGCGCTGACCTATTGTCAGGGCAAGGACTTCGCGCGGGCGACGGCGTTCCGACGGGTCGACCCCGATGAGATCACCGGGGCGGTCCCGGTCACGGCGGGTGAGCACTGCGGCCGCTCGGGATGCGACGAATACGTCGCCATCACCTGCCAGCGGTAGTTCAAGCATCCGTGCGCGCTGCCTTCTCCGCGCCGCGGAAACGACGTGACGCCGCCCCGAGAAACGAGTATGTGAAGCCGACCCTGGCCGCATCGGCCAATGTGCCGGAACGTGCTGATTTGCCGAACTTTTCCTTCCCTTCCTGGCCCTTGAGCTGGACCGTGGCGCTGGCCGCGGCAACCCTCCATTCGGGCGTCGCGCTGGCCCAGATATTGGCGCCGGAACCGGCGGGGCCGCCGCCGGCAAGCCCGGTGTGCCAGCGGCTCGAAGGCCAGCTCGCCATGATCGACCGCGGCGGCGTGGATCCCGCCAAGGCCGATCAGATCCGGCGCTACGAGGAAGCCCAGACCAGGCAACAAGCCGAACTCGACCGCATCACCCTGCAGGCCAAGCGCATGGGCTGCGACAGCTCCGGCTTCTTTTCCCTGTTCAACGGCCAGTCGGCGCAGTGCGGTCCGGTCAACAACCAGATCCAGCAGATGCGCGGCAATCTCGACCAGATCACGTCCGGGCTGCAGCAGCTGCGCGGCGGCGGCAATTCCGATCGCGACATGCAGCGCCGATCGGTGCTGATCGCACTGGCCCAGAACAACTGCGGGCCGCAATATGCCGCGGCGGCCCGCGCCGCCCAGCGGGACGGTTTCCTCGACAACATGTTCGGCAACAATGGGCCCGGTCCGAGTGCGCCGCTGGGGGATTCGGCGGCCGCGGGCACCTACCGCACGGTCTGCGCACGCAGCTGTGACGGGTTCTACTTTCCGATATCGTTCGCGACCGTGCCGGGGCGCTTCCCCGACGATGAACGGACCTGCAAGAGCCAGTGTCCGGCGGCCGACGTGACGCTGTTCACGTATCGCAATCCAGGCGAGGACATCAACCAGGCCGTCTCGCTCAGCGGGCAACCCTATTCGTCATCGCCCAATGCATTTCACTACCGGCAGGAATTCAATCCGTCCTGCAGCTGCAAAGCGGCCGGACAGAGCTGGGCCGACGCGTTGAAGAACATCGACGACACGGCCGCGGTCGAGCAGCAGGGCGACATCATCGTCACCGAGGATCGCGCGAAGAAGATGTCGCAACCGATCGTCGCCGCGAAGCCTGTCGCGTCCCGGAAGAAGGGCGCCGCGGCGCAGGCAACCCCGCCGGCACCTGCCCCGACGCCAGCGACGGCCGCCCAGACGCCGGCCGCGGACCCCGCCGCGACGGGCCCCAAGCGGATCCGCTCGGTGGGCCCCACTTTCATTCAGCAGCAGCGCTAACAGGATCGGAATTC
>JBKQQE010000330.1:0-7408 GCA_052326245.1 Xanthobacteraceae bacterium
GATCGGCCGTGCAGCTCGGGATCGTCAGAATCCCTAACGGGTACGAACGCATGACCTGCGACCACCACACCATGCCCCCCTACTACATCAGCGTTGGCGCCTATGCGGATTGGATCAAAGCCGCGATGGCGAAACAGTGAACGCGGCAGTCAAGCAACGAGAACACCAACGGGGCCATGCAATGGCGATCAAGCGCGCGGGACACATGGGATCGATGCCCGCAACAATGCGACGCGCGATCTGCAGTCTGGGGCTCGCCGGCATGCTGGCGACGGCCGTGGTCTCCCAGGCCGCGGCGATCTACCAGGGCCGCGCGGTCGCGCCGCGCGCGCTTCCGTTCATGGTATCGCTCTTCATCGACAAGGCCGGAACGACGTATTTGTGCGGCGGCACCCTGATCGCGCCGCAATGGGTGCTGACCGCCGCGCATTGCGTCGCCGAAGGCGGCAGCCCCACCAAGGTCGTGGTGTTTGCCGGCTCGGACACGATCTGGCAGGGCGACGCCATTCCCGCCAGCAGCTGGACGGTGCATCCGGGCTACTCCGCCATCCAGGACAACGACATCGCCCTGATCCGTCTGGAGCGGCCGCCCGCCTCGCAGTGGAAGGTCGGCACCATCAAGCTGGCGACGGACCCGCATCGATACGACGATTTCATCGGTGACGCGCTTTCCGCCCCGGCCAGTTTTCTCAGCAGCATCCATCGCGACGTCAGCGTTGCCGGCTGGGGACTGCTCGGGCCTTCGAAGATGGCCGACAGCACCGCCGAGACCCTGCAGGTGCTCGATCTTCGGGTGACGTCGAGCCGCTTCTGCGAAGCCCGCAACCAGGCGAGAATTCTGATAGCGCTGCAAAACCAGCTCGAATCCCTGCAGCTGGACAGCCACACCGTGCAGGATTTGATGAGCGCGGTGCTCGCGGCGCCACCGCACGCCGTGCCGCCGGGGGCGCTCTGCGCCAGCGTGTCGGTCGACATGTTCGGCAATCCCGTCGGCACGGGTATCATGGGCACCTTGCTCGCCGAGGGGCCGGCGCTGGTTCGCGACCGGGGCGCGTTGGGCAGCCTGCTGATCGCGATTGCCAGCGAACCGGATTCCTGCCCTGGAGACAGCGGCGGCCCCCTGTTCGCGACGGAGCCGGACGGCAGTTTCCTGGAGGTCGGAATCGTCAGCTATGGCGTCGAGTCGAACAACGCCTCCTGCGGCGTGACCATCGCCCCGCCCGTCTATACCAATGTGGCGACCTATGCCGCCTGGATATCTTCGGTCATGGCGGGCCAGTCGGGTCGCTAACCGTGAACGGAACGCGAGTATCACCATGAGCTGCGAAGCATGACCGACGATCAACCACTCAACCGGCAGGGCGCCGCCATCGCGCTGGGCGACGTTCTCGTGGCCATCGGCAGTCTCGCCGACGCGATGACGGCCTATCGCGACGCCATCGCGGTGATCGAAGGCCTGCGCGCGCGCGAGCCCGACAACGTCGAATGGCAGCGCGACCTGTCCGGGGCCTTGATCAAGGTCGGCGACGTGCTGCGCGCCCAGGGCGACCTTGACGGCGCGCTGAAGTCCTACCACGACGGTCACGCCATCGCGGACCGCCTCGCGACATCCGATCCGGACGATGCCGCCTCGCAGCGCGCGCTGCTGGTGGCGGCGGAGCGAATCGGCGACGTGCAAACCGCGCAGGGCGACCTTCCGGGCGCGCTTGCATCCTATCGCAGGAGCCTCGCCATCGGACTGCGCCTGGTACAATCCGATCCCGGCACCACGCTGTGGCAGCGCGAAACGTCGGTGTCATACAGCAAGGTCGGCGACGTGCTGGTCGCGCAGGGCGACCTTGCCGGTGCGCTGAGCGCGTACGGCGATGGCCTCGCCATCGCCGAGCGTCTCGCGCAATCCGAACCTGATAACACCGCCCGGCAACGCGATCTGTCGGTGGCCTATGACCGGATCAGCCGCGTGCAGGCCGCCCAGGGTGACCTTGCGGGCGCGCTGAAGTCCTGCCGGGACAGCCTTGCCATCGCCGAGCGGCTGGCCACATCCGACGCCGGCAATGCCGGCTGGCAGCGCGATCTCGCGGTCTCGCACCACAGGGTCGGCAACGTGCTCGCCGCACAGGGCGATAACGCCGGCGCGCTGCAGGCCTATCGCGACAGCCTCGCCATCGCCGAACGGCTGGCGCAGTCCGATCCCGGCAACGCCGGCTGGCAGCGCGACCTGTCGGTGGCGTATGACCGGCTCGGCGACGCGCTGCGCGCGCAGGCCGATCTTGACGGCGCGCTGCAGGCCTATCGCGACAGCCTCGCCATCGCCGAGCGGCTGGCCACATCCGATCCCGGCAATGCCGGCTGGCAGCGCGATCTCGCGGTATCCTACGGCAAGGTCGGCGACGTGCGGGTCGCCCAGGGCGACCTCGGCGACGCGCTGGAAGCCTATCGCGACGACCTCGCGATCGCGCAACGCCTGGCGCAGGTCGATCCCAGCAACGCCGACTGGCAGCGCGATCTCTCGGTGTCGTACGACAGGGTCGGCGACATCCTGGTGGCGCAGGACGACCTCGCGGGCGCGACGGAGTCCTACAGCGACGGCCTCGCCATCAGGGAGCGCCTCGCCACATCCGATCCCGGCAACGCCGGCTGGCAGCATGATCTGTCGATCTCCTGCGCAAAACTCGCGGTCGTGGCCAAGCACACCGACCGCGCCAAGGCGCTCGAGCAGCTGCGACAAGGCCGGGACATCGTGGCGCGGCTGACCGGCCTGTCCCCCGGCAACGCCGGCTGGCAACGCGATCTGGCCTGGTTCGATCGACAGATCGCGGAGCTGTCGCAGTAATCCGTGCGCGTTGCCTTGCCGCACGGTGCCGGCTACGCTTCCACCAATGCGACCTTCCGAACCGCCAGCACAAAACGAACCCATCACATGCTGAACAGCAATTTGAGCTGGTATATCCTGACCGCGCTGTGGGGCTTGAGCGCGCTCGTGGCGGTGCTGCCCGCCGTCATGACCCCCATGATGTTCGACGCGCCGGGTTCGACCTCCAATCCCTTCACCATTGGGCTGGCCGTATCCGTTGCCGTGTTCCCGCTGGTCCGTCTCGCCGGCGCCGGCCTGCCGTGGCTGCTGCGGCACTGGCCGTTCGCCAAATGGGTGTTTCTGCTGCCCATGGTCGACCTCGGCGTCATCGCCGCCTTCGTCATCGCGCTCGGCTATTTCTCCGGTGGCCAGTTCGGCGGCGTGTCCCCTTCCCGATAGGCCTGTCCCTCTTTCAATCGATCCTAAGTGCAGGAGCACGGCATGAAGCGCCGCAATATTCTCAAAATCCTGGGTCTCGCGACCACCGCCATGCTGAGCGCGCCGGCAGTCGCGCAGCCCGAAAAAGCCGGGCGGGACGCCGCAATCGCACCCTGTTCGCCGTGGCCCGCGCCGCAATCGGGAACGGACGGCGCGACCGGCCTGCTCGGGCACTGTCGCGTCGGCACCGGACCGGCAACCTGCATCGTGCTGCACGAATGGCTCGGCGACCATGTCAACTGGGAGCCGACGCTGCCTTATTTCGATCCCGGCCGCCAGACCCTGGTGTTCGCGGACCTGCGGGGATACGGCTGGTCGCGCGCCATGACGGGGAATTTCGATCTCGCGGAAGCCAGCAATGACGTATTGCGGCTGGCGGATCAGCTGCAGATCCCCCGTTTCCACCTCGTCGGCCATTCGATGTCCGGCCTGATCGCACAGAACGTCGCGCTGCAGGCGCCGTCCCGGATCCAGAGCGTGACGCTGTTTTCTCCGGTGCCGCCAACCGGCTTTCACGCCGACGACGCCGCGATGCGTGCGCTGAACGCCGTGATCGACGCGGACGACGCCGCCTCCCGCGCGATCACCGCCCGCACCAGCAACCGCTACGGCCCGGGCTGGCTGCAGCGCAAGCTGAGCATCGCCAGAGGCGCCGCCACGCCCGACGCCATGCGCGGCTATCTGAAGATGTTCACCACATCCGCCATTGCGGACCCGGGCAGGCTGGCAGCACCCATGCACGTGGTCAGCGGGGCTCAGGATATTGCATTCTACCGCAACGACGCCTTCCGCAACGCCTTCACCGCCGCCTACCCTCGCGCGACCTTCGAGGTCATCGACGACGCCGGTCACTACACGATGCTGGAGACCCCGGTGCGGGTGGCGAGCATCATCGAAAAGCACGCGGGCTGAACGCTGGCGACAAATACGCTTCGACGCCGAGATGAAGATTCAAGCGGCGTGCCGCATTATTTGGCAGCGGATTTTCGATGCAGGTTCCACGGCTGCGCGAAGGATGTTCTCCAACGCTGTTTTCTCGCCCCATTCAACGCTAGGATCTTAGAGTGTCAAACGGCGAAGTTGCCTGCGGGCGCTTCGCCCGTTCGCCGCCTCCTCCTGCCGATCCCGGACGCGCCCGTCCGAGGTCATGCATCAGCCGGCCACCACTGCGGCCCGAACCAAAGTGACCTGGACCAGTCCACGTGGCGCCGATCCCGATCCGTAGACTCCTCGCGCCTTCGGGACTTTCAGCCAAGCTGGCCGGCCTGGCGATAAGCATCGTCGCATTGTCCGGCGTCGCGCGCGCCGAAGATGGCCCACCGCCCGATCCCGGTCTCGTGGACAAGAGCGGTTACAGCCTGTTCGATCCAACCCCGGACGACGAGATGCGGAAATTCACGCCCGATCGACCGACCAAGGGCTATTCCGTCCGCACCATCGATGCCGGCCATTTCGAACTGGAATCCGACATCGTCAGCTACACCTATTCGAAATATCTCGGGATTGCGACGCACAGCGTCCAGGCCCTCGACCCGACCTTCAAGGTCGGCGTCACCAACTGGGCCGACGTCGAGGTCCAGTTCAACGGGCTGCAGACGTCGCGATCATTCGACAGCGAGACCGGCGCCAGCGTCGCGCATGGCGCTGGCTTCGGCGATGTGGTGCTGCGGACCAAGATGAACCTGTTCGGCAACGATGCCGGCCCTGCGGGCCTCGCCCTCATTCCCTATGTCAAGCTGCCGTCGTCGGTTCCGGTGATCAGCAACGGCGCCGTCGAGGGCGGCCTGATCGCTCCCCTCGCGCTACGCCTGCCGCAGGACTACATCGTCACCTTGATGACCGAAGTCGACGCGCTGAAGGACGCCAACGACAACGGCAGGTTCGCCAACTTCGTCAATCTGGTCGGCGTCAGCCACCCGCTGCCCGGCATCGAAGGCGCCAATGCCATGGTCGAGCTGTATTCTTCAACCGGGACCGATCGGGGGACGCCGCCGGTCTACACCTTCGACACTGGCATGAACTTTCGGCTGGACAAGCATGTGATCCTCGACGTCGGCCTCAACCTCGGCCTCAACAAGGCGGCGCCGAAATCGCAGATCTACACTGGTATTTCCGCCCGTTTTTAAGCGGCGATGGGGCTCGCCGCGGGGCGCCAGCTCCCGCGAATCGCGTAGCATTTGTCCAACAGGCGCAACTCGGCGAACTTCTGAAACAGGGTAGCAGCGGAGATCTTGATCCGGATGAGGAGCGGGACCGAATGTCGCAAGATGTGAACGTGCCCAAGCAGGTTTCAACCTGGCGGAAAGTTGTCGCGGCCATCCTCGACTTTTTCTTCATCATGTACGGCGCCGGCTATCTGATCGGCTACCTGAGCGGAGGACTGAACGACGGCGGCTTCGATCTTCACGGCGGCCCCGCCTTGATCCTGTTCGCGGTGGTCGTGCTCTACTTCGTGATTTGCCCGCGATACCTCGGCGGAACGCTGTTTCAGCGCCTGCTCGGCGTTCGCTAAGCGGGACCCGGACGAGAGGGTCGCGGGGAGATTGCCTTTCCCTGGGGCGGAGCTTCAGGTTGCCGAGCCCCCTGTTATTCGGTAGGTCCTGATCATCGCCAATTCCGGCGAGCTTCAGGTGACCGTGATGACGCGCGCCTTCTGGTTACGGTTCGGTCCCTGGCTCGGGTTTTGCGTCGCGGCCGCGGCCTATTATCCGCGCTTTGCCCTGCGTCCGGGGCTGCACCTCTACACCCAGGCCGCCGGCTGCCTGACGCAGTTGCAGACCATCGCCGATTGCTCGCTGGCCTTCACCTACCCGCCCGTGTTCGCGTTCGTGATGATCCCGTTCCTGGCGCTGCCGCCCGTGGCGCAAACGGTGGTCTGGTATCTCATCAGCCTCGGCTGCGTGGTGCTGGCGTGCCGGATCGCCGAAGCGATCGCGGTACGGCTGATTCCGGGACCATGGAGCCAGCGCGAGCTCGGCTGGCTGCGGGTGCTGGCCGTGCTGCTCAGTCTGAAATTCATCCTCGCGGTGCTGGAAAACGAAGCCTACGACCTGTTGGTGCTGCCGATGCTGCTCGCCGGCGTGCTGGCGCTGGTCGAGGGCTATGCGGTCTGGGCCGGCGTCGCGCTGGCGCTCGCCGCCGCGCTGAAGGTCACGCCGCTGCTGTTTCTTCCCTACCTGCTGCTGCGGCGCCAGTTCGTCGCCGCCGGCGTCTTCGTCGTCGTGCTTTGCGTAGCCTCGATCCTGCCGGACCTGTTCTTCACGCCGGCGGGAGCGCCGCATGGCTATCTGGTGGCGTGGCTGCACGACATCGGCGCCGCTAGCCTTCTGGAGCGCGGCGCCACCGTCAAGCTCGCCTTCTGGGACGGCCCCAACCCCTACAATCTGTCGCTGCGCGGGGCGCTGGCGCGCATGGTCGACGGCACGCCCTGGCAGGCGCATTTCCTGGTGCTGCTGCGGGCGACGCAAATCGTGTTCGCCGGCCTGATCGGGGTGCTGATCCTGAGGGCGCTGCGGCTGAAGGCGCTGATCCCGGTCGACGCCTGCCTGCTGATCATCGCGATGCTGATGCTGTCGCCGATGACCAGCCGGTCGCACTTCGTCAACCTGCTGCTGCCGTTCTTCGTGCTGGTTGCCGCGTGGCTGAAGGACCGCCACACGCCGCGCCTGGGCGCCACCGTGCTGGTGCTCAGCTTCATCGGCGGCACCGGCATCCCGCGCGACCTCGCGCCCCACGCGCTGACGGACTTCATGCGCGACCACGACGACATCATGTGGGGAACGCTGGTGCTGATCATCTACCTGGCAACCATCATCATCGTTCCGAAGAACTGGGGAATCGGTGCGGTGACCGCGCCGGTCGAACCGAAGTCCGTGGATACCGCACCGGCACCTGTGGGGTGACGATCACGGATCTCGCGTCGTCCGCTCTGCAGTTCAAGCCTCGATGACGGCACGGCGCGCGCGGCGCGCCGCCGGCGGGGCGGTCGAACCGGGTCGGCCGGCCCGGAAGGCGAAGGTCGCCATCCAGTCCTTGCCGGTGAAAGCGGCGATGCGTTCCGCCCACGCGGTGCCGCGCCCCCGCTCGCGCGCGCGGTCGATCATCTCGATCGGCTGG
>JBKQQE010000331.1:0-4854 GCA_052326245.1 Xanthobacteraceae bacterium
CCCAAGGGAATCCCTCCCGACTCGCTTTTTGGGGAACTCGCTCTAGGACTAAGGTCTCCCGGCCATCCACGTCTTTCCTCCTTGAGAGGCAGTGAAGACGTGGATGCCCGCCAGACCTTAGTCCTAGCGATCCGTCGAAGACGGATCGCGCTGGCCGGGCATGACGACAAAATGCGCCATTCGCGCGATGTATCAATTGTTTGTAAGAGCACGCCGCGCCTTCGGTCAGGCTAAGGCGACCGCGCGCCGCGCGTTACTGCGCCGCCTCGAGCCGCTCCTCGGTGAGCAGGCGCGTCGCGGCCTCGGCGCTCATCGGCTCGCCGAACGCGAAGCCCTGGGCATATTCGCAGCCGAGCTGGTACAGCTCGACCGCATCCGAGTCCGTCTCCGCGCCCTCCGCCACCACGTCCATGCCGAGGTCGTGCGCCATCGCCACGATCGATTTCAGGATCACCGGCCGGGTGCCGCGGTTGGTGGTGCGCACGAAGGACTGGTCGATCTTGATGGTGTCGAACGGGAATTTCTGCAGGTAGGCCAGCGACGAATGTCCGGTGCCGAAATCATCCAGCGATAGCCCGGTGCCGAGCTCGCGAATCCGGTGCAGCATCTGCGCCGCGTGCTCGGGATTTTCCATCACCAGCGATTCGGTCAGTTCGAGCTTCAAGGTGCCGCGGGCGACCGCGGAGCGCGACAGCACGGTGCGGATGTCGTGGATCAGGTCGTGCCGCAACAGCTGGCGCGAGGAGACGTTGACGCTGGCGAAGATCGGGTCGCGCGAGCGCGCCGCACGCTGCCACAGCGCGAGCTGGCGCGCGGTGCGGTCCATAACGAACAGGCCTAAGTCGATGATCAGGCCGATTTCCTCGGCGATGGCGATGAACTCGCCCGGCGCCATCCGGCCGAGCTTGGGATGATCCCAGCGCGCTAAGGCCTCGAAGCCGGCGATGGCCCGGTCTTCCAGCCGCACGATCGGCTGGTACAGGATGGTGATCTCCTCGCGCTCGATGGCGCGCCGCAGTTCCGACTCCAGCGTCAGGCGGTCGGTCTTGCGCGCCCGCATCGCCGGCTTGTAGACATCGATGCGGTCGCCGCCGATGCGCTTGGAATGATACATCGCAAGCTCGGCGTCCTTGATGATTTCCTCGGTCAGCGTCGCCTGCGGATCGCTCAGCGCCAGCCCGATCGACGCGGTCAGGAAGATTTCGCGGTCGTTGAACGCGATCGGGGCGCGAATGGTCTTGCGGATGGTCTCGGCGAAGGCGGTGATGCGCCCGGCATCCTGCTCCGACAGCAGGATCAGGCCGAACTGGTCGCCGGCCAGCCGCGCCAGCGTATCCTGCGGCTTGAGAATGCGCGTCAGCCGCCGCGCCAGCGTCAGCAGGATGGAATCGCCGACCGCGATGCCGACGGAATCGTTGACCTGCTTGAAGCGGTCGAGATCGATCACCATCACGGTGGGCCGCAGGCTCGGCATGGTCTTGGCGAAATTCGCCACCGCGCTGAGGCGGTCCATGAACAGCTTGCGGTTGGGCAGCCCGGTGAGGTTGTCATGCACGGCGTCGTGCAGCATCCGCTCTTCGGCGTTCTTGGCCTCGGTGACGTCGGTCAGGGTGCCGACCACGCGCGAGACCTCGCCGTCGGAGCCCACCACCGGCCGCGCCTTGAGCGCGAACCACATGAAATGTCCGTCCGGCGTGCGCAGCCGGAAATCCTGCATCAGCCGGCCGCGGCGCTGGTCGAGCACGCTGTCGAGCGCGGCGCGGAAGCGGTCCTGGTCGAGCGGGTGCAGCACCTCGAGCCATTTGGCGGCGGGACCTTCCAGCGTGCCGCGCTTCAGCCCGAGCAGGCTTTCGGTTTCCGGGCTGGTGAAAACCTTGTCGGACGACACGTCCCAGTCCCAGATCAGGTCGCCGGATCCGACCAGCGCCAGCGCCCGGCGTTCCACGTCGGAGACGACGCCCTGGGTGGCGCCGCCGCCGGCAAAGGCGTGCTGCATCACCGTGAAGCCGATCAGCATCACGATCAGCACCAGGCCGCCGAGCAGCGCCGGCCCGACGATGTCGTTGGTGACGCTGCCGGCAACCGTCATGCCGGCGGCGATCACCCACACCACCAGCAGGAACCAGGTCGGGATCAAGAGCACGGCGCGGTCGAAGCCGTGGGTCGAGAGGTAGACGATCAGCGCGAAGCCGGCGAAGGCGATCATCACCAGCGAGATGCGCGCGATCCCCGAGGCCACCGCGGGATCGAACAGCGCCAGCCCCACCAGGCTTCCCAGGAAGCCCAGCCACAACAGCGTGATGTGCGAGTAGCGCACGTGCCAGCGCGACAGGTTGAGGTAGGCGAACAGGAACACCAGCAAGGTGGCGGCGAGGATCGCCTCGCCGGAGGCGCGCCACACCCGCTCGGCGCCGGCCGACATGTCGAGCACCTTGGCCCAGAAGCCGAAGTCGACGCCGATATAGACCAGCACCGCCCAGGCCAGCGCCGCCGCCGCCGGGAACATGATGCTGCCCTTGACCACGAACAGGATGGTCAGCACCAGCGCCAGCAACCCGGAAATGCCGATCACGATGCCCTGATACAGCGTGAAGGAGTTGACCTTGTCCTTGTAGGCTTCGGGCTCCCAGAGGTAGAGCTGCGGCAGGTTGTCGGTGCGCAGTTCGGCGACGAAGGTGATGACCGATCCCGGATCCAGCGTGATGCGGAAGATGTCGGCGGTGGTCGAGTCCTGGCGCTCCGGCCGGTCGCCGGTCGACGGCGTGATGGTGGCGATGCGCGACATGCCGAGATCGGGCCACAACAGGCCCGACGACACGATGCGGTAGTGCGGCGCCACGATCAGCCGGTCGAGCTGGTCGTCGGTGTTGTTGGCGAGCGCGAACACCACCCAGTTCTGGCCGCCTTCGCGCGCGCGCACCTCGATGCGGCGGACGATGCCGTCGGGGCCGGGCGCGGTGGAGACCTGGATGCGGTCGCTGTCGCTGTGCTGGTGATCGAGGATCGCGGTGAGGTCGATCGCGGGCGCGTCACCGCGCACGCTCACCGCGTCCACGGCAAGGGCCGCCGGCGCGGTGCCGAGCATCATGAGGCCGAGCGCCAGCAGCGCGAGGCACCTGATCAACCGCACTCTCAGATCTCCGCGTTTCCGGCGCCCTGCTTGTTCCTCGGCTGGTGATTCATCGGGGCACCCTTGGTCGGGCGATCAATGACACGAATATGAAGGAAAACCAAGGGTTTCGGCCGCCCGCTAAGGCCCTACAGCGTCAGCACAATTTTGCCAATATGGGCGCTGGTCTCCATCCGGCGGTGGGCATCGGCCGCCTTTTCCAGCGGGAAAGTGCTGTCAATCAAGGGCTTGATGCGACCCTGGTGCAACAGTGGCAGGACCTTGGCGGAGATCGCGGCGACCATGGCGGCCTTGTCGGCGACCGAGCGCGGCCGCAGGGTCGAGCCGGTATGGGTGAGCCGCTTGATCATCAGCTTGGTGAAATTGACGGTGGCCTTGGGCGAGCCGAGAAACGCGATCTGCACGATGCGGCCGCCGATCGCGGCGGCGTCGTAGTTGCGCTCGATGTAGTCGCCGCCGACCATGTCGAGAATGACGTCGACGCCGGCATTGTCGGTGAACGCGTTGGCCTCGGCGACGAAGTCCTCGCTCTTGTAGTTGACGGCGCGGTCGGCGCCGAGCTTGCGGCAGGCCTCGGCCTTGTCCTGCGAGCCCACCGTGACGATCACCTTCGACCCGAACGCCTTCGCCAGCTGGGTGGCCATGGTGCCGATGCCCGAGGAGCCGCCGTGGATCAGGAGCGTCTCGCCGGGCTGCAGCCCGCCGCGCTCGAACACGTTGTGCCACACCGTCATCAGCGTCTCCGGCGTGGCGCCGGCTTCGATCATCGAAAACGCGTCCGGCACCGGCATGGCATGGGTTTCGTGGGTCAGGCAGTACTGCGCGTAGCCGCCGCCGGCGACCAGCGACATCACCTTGTCGCCCAGCCTGAAACGTGAGGCATTCGCGCCCAACGCAACCACCTCGCCCGCGACCTCGAGCCCCGGCAGATCGCTGGCGCCGGGCGGCGGCGGATAGCTGCCGCTGCGCTGGGAGATGTCGGGGCGGTTGACGCCGGCGGCCGCGACCTTGATCAGGATGTCGTGGGTGCCCGGCTGCGGAACCGGGCGGGTCTCGGGGATCAGGACCTCCGGTCCTCCCGGCTTGCTGATGGCGACGACCGTCATCTGGGCGGGCAGCTTGGTCATGCGTTATCCTCTGGTGTCCCGTGCTCGGGTCCTGCTTAGTCAGCCGCGTGCGGGCTGGCAACATGCAGCTGCCGCGCGCGGGCGGGAATTGACCCGTTTGCGCTTTGCGGGGAGGCTGCGCGTCATGGAACCAACGCCGCGGAGGACACATGGCCAGCGAGGATGATGACCGACCGAAACGCAAGATCAGCCACGACATCGGCCAGGACCTGTCGCTGTTGTCGGTCGCCGAGCTCGATGAACGGATCGCGCTGTTGCGCCAGGAGATCGAGCGGATCGAGGCTGCCGCGGTGCGAAAACGGGCGTCGCGGGACGTCGCCAGCCAGTTTTTCAAGAAATCCTGACGGCCCAAACGCTGACGCCGGATTCACCGGATTGATTTCCGGTATCGCCAACAAACCGGTATCGCCAACAAAGGCTGAAAAGATTCGTTCATTAACGAGAGATTAAGCTTTCTCCTTCATTACTGCAGCGTCCTTCTTTGGACACCGAGTGGCTCCTGTCCACTCTGTTTGACGCCTCCCTGTTATCAACTTCAAAAGCCGCCGGTAACGGCGGCTCTTTTTTGTTTGGCGTTTGGCGCCGTCACCCTGCTGG
>JBKQQE010000332.1:0-4835 GCA_052326245.1 Xanthobacteraceae bacterium
GGCCTTCTGCTGCCCCCCGGCTGACCGGGAAGCCTACGTCGGTCGCCGCGGCCTGCCTTGAGCGGCGTCAAAAGGCTGGGAAATGGAACAGGCGGCGTGGCATTCAAATCTCTCCTGGCGGAATTCATGGCCTTGCCGATGCGGAGGATATGCTGGATTGGCGGGGCTGCGCCTCGAAGCGTCATCCGGGGGGCGTGCCGCGAAGCCGTGCGCCTCGAAGCGTCATCCCAAGGTGCATAGCAACCCGGCGGAGCCGGGTTGCGTTCTTCTCAATGTCGCAAGTCGGGTAGACCCGACTTGCGATGCGAAGCACGGCCCTCGAAGGATGCGCGGGCACCGCAGCGCCTACGCGCCCCCTCAATACGGCGGCTGCTTGCGCGCCCGCTGCAGCTTCGCCGCCTCGATCCACCACATGAGCAGACGGCGTAGGGCGGGTTAGCCGAAGGCGTAACCCGCCGCCTGTGCCTGGCAAGACGGCGGATTACGCTGCGCTAATCCGCCCTACGATCGGTCAAGCGCCAACGCCCGCTCAATACGGCGGGCTCTTCCGCGCCCGCTGCAGCTTCGCCGCCTCGACCCACCACATCAGGTCGTCGGCGAAGCGCGGAAACGCATGCTCCAGCGCCTTGCCGCCGTCGCCGGTCGGCTTGCCGTCCGCCGACAGCGTCTGCGCGATCGGTCCCGCCGCGATGGTGCTCGAGACCACCACCATGCCCATTTCCGAGAGCGTGCCGTGCCAGGCGGTGGCGGCCCGCGCGCCGGCGAAACGGCCGGCCGAGTAGCTCGCGATCGCCGCCGGCCGCCAGAACCACTCCTCCAGGAAATGATCGGTGAGGTTCTTCAGGCCCGGCTGGACGCCCCAGTTGTATTCGCCGGTGATGAAGACGAAGCCGTCGGCGCCCCTGATCTGGCCGGCGAGCTGTTCCAGCGCCGCAGGCGCGGACCCTTTGGGATATTCCTTGTACATGCGATCGAGCATCGGCAGGCCGACCGCCCTGGCGTCGATCAGCTCGGCGTCCTCGCCGCGCAAGCGCAGTCCCTCGACGACGAAATGCGCGAGCCGGATGCCTAAGCGATCCGAGCGGTAGGACCCATAGAACACGAGGATGCGGTGGGGCACGACGACGGTCTCCTCACGCGAAAGGGATCTCGTCAGCGTAGACCATTGAGTTTAGTTGCCAATCGGGTTGCTCTTGGAGCAAAAAGGATATCGCGGTCGCTATTGCTAAGTCACGAGTAATTACAGGGGCGTCTTCTCTTGTTATCGACGAACCCTTCAAAGCCAAAAGCTTGCTGGCCGCTGCGTCCACATAAACATTTCTACCGTTCAGTGGCCGGCTTCGTACCGTGTTCGTTTGGTAGTCTGTTGTACCCATCCTGACAGATCTTGCGATCGGCGTACGCAATCTCTTTATTTCCGGTGAGGACGTGCTCGCAATGTGGGCGATGGATCACCTTTTGCTGCCAGGGGTCACTGCTCTCGGCGTCGTGCCAGAAAATGACCGTGACCCTGGTTGCCCGATAAAATACAGGCTCGTCGAAGGCCCGATGGGCGCTCGCTTGTAGAGCGGGAACGGTCGCTTCGGGGCGGACGCATCAATATCGTTGATGTCCAACGCCCCCTACAACTCCCTCGCATTACTGAACGCGAACGAGCTCATCCTGCGCGTATTCTCGTCCAGGATCAACGTCCGGGTGAGGGGCGGCTCGGCCCGCTGCGAGCAATTCTCGCGCTCGCAGAGCCGGCAGTTGACGCCGATCGGCGTGCCCTCGGCCTTGTCCAGGTCCATGCCGCCGGCATAGACCAGCTTCGAGGCGTAGCGGATCTCGCAGCCGAGCCCCAGCGCGAAGCGCGGCTGCGGCTGCGGGTGCGGCGCCACCGGGCGGCGCACCATCTGCGCAATGGAGAAGTAGCGGCTGCCGTCCGGCAGTTCCACGATCTGGCGCAACAGCCGGTCCGGGGTGTCGAAGGTGGAATGCACGTTCCACAGCGGGCACGTGCCGCCGAATTTCGAGAACGGAAAGGTGCCCGAGGAGAAGCGTTTCGAGACGTTGCCGGCGTTGTCGACCCGCAGCAGGAAGAACGGCACGCCGCGGGCGTTGGGGCGCTGCAAGGTGGTAAGGCGGTGGCAGACCTGTTCGAACGAGGCATTGAAGCGCTGCGCGATCACGTGGACGTCGTAGCCCAGCGTCTCGGCGGCGGCGAGCACCTCCGTGTACGGCATCATCGCCGCGGCGGCGAAGTAGTTGGCAAGCGTGATGCGGTAGAGCCTGCGCGCGGCGTCGTCGAGCGGGCCGGCGCGGCCGACGATGCTCTCCAGCTGCGGCCCGCATTCGGCGAGCCCGGTCTGGAACGCGAGGTGAAACGAGCGGCTGGGCAGATCCACCAGCTCGGAGATCAGCAGCTGGCGGCGGTGGCGGTCGAACCGGCGCAGCGTCTCGCGCATCACGTCCACCGGCATGATCCGCACCGTGATGGAATGCTTTTCCCGCAGGCGGTCGCTGAGCGCCGCGAACAGCTCCTGCGCCGCCACGTTCACGGAGTCGCGCAAGGATTCGGCGGCCTGCTCCAGCTCGGGGAAATAGTTGCGGTTGGCCTCGATCAGGTCGCGCACCCGCTCGATCGGGTTGGCCTCGTAGCGCGCGCCCTCGTCGCGGTCGGCGAACTGCGCCGCCACCAGGGTCTCGCCGCGGCGCGCCTCGGTGTAGGCGGCATAGAGCCGCTGCAGGCCGTGGGTGACGCCGGGGCAGAGCTCGGCGAGGTCGCGCAGCTCCTGCTTCGGCAGCTCGATCTGGCGAAACAGCGGGTCGGAAAAGATCTCGTTCAGTTCGGCGAAGAAGCGGTCTTCATCGGCGCTGGCGAGGTCGCGCAGATCGAGGTCGTAGGTCTCCGCCAGCCGCAGCAGGATCTGGGCGGTGACCGGGCGCTGGTTGCGCTCGATCAGGTTGATGTAGCTGGGCGAAATGCCCAGGCCCTCGGCGATCTGGGTCTGCGACAGCCCGAGCTGCTGGCGGATGCGGCGGAAGCGGGGGCCGACGAACAGTTTCTTGCCGGTTTCGGGTGCCACAGACCGCTCCTTTTGTGACAGTTGTGACAATATGACATTTATGACAAGTGTGGAAGTTACATCACATCACTCTTTGTAATCAAGCCACCTATACGTTTTCCGGGATTCAGGGTTAGCTCCGGTCCACGTTTCGCGACGCAATGTCACGAATGTCGAGATTATACCCCGAAAGGAACGACGATGGCTAAGACGTTTGAAGAGCTGGTTCCCGCGCCGAAGGGCCGTTTCGATGGCATCGAGCGCCCGTACAGCCCGGCCGAGGTCGAGCGGCTGCGCGGCTCGGTGCCGATCGCCTATACGCTGGCCGAGAAGGGCGCCAACCGCCTGTTCGAATCGCTGAAGAGCGAGCCGTTCGTCAACTCGCTCGGCGCCGTCACCGGCAACCAGGCGATGCAGCAGGCGCGCGCCGGCCTCAACGCCATCTACCTCTCGGGCTGGCAGGTGGCGGCGGACGCCAACACCGCGGGCGCGATGTATCCCGACCAGAGCCTGTATCCGGCCAATGCCGGTCCGGAGCTGGCGCGCCGCATCAACAAGACCTTCCAGCGCGCCGACCAGATCGAGCATTCCGAGGGCGGCGCCAAGATCGACTGGTTCGTGCCGATCGTCGCCGACGCGGAAGCCGGCTTCGGCGGTCCGCTGAACTCGTTCGAGATCATGAAGGCCTATATCGAGGCGGGTGCTGCCGGCGTGCACTTCGAGGACCAGCTGGCGTCCGAGAAGAAGTGCGGCCACATGGGCGGCAAGGTGCTGATTCCGACCGCGGCGCACGAGCGCAACCTGGTCGCGGCGCGGCTCGCCGCCGACGTCTGCGGCGTGCCGACCTTCGTGCTCGCCCGCACCGATGCGGAAAGCGCCAAGCTGATCACCTCGGACGTGGATGAGCGCGATCGCGAGTTCATCACCGGCGAGC
Source organism: Xanthobacteraceae bacterium (assembly GCA_052326245.1). Classification (GTDB taxonomy): domain Bacteria; phylum Pseudomonadota; class Alphaproteobacteria; order Rhizobiales; family Xanthobacteraceae; genus Bradyrhizobium_A. The sequence continues at coordinate 3,982 of JBKQQE010000332.1, forward strand.
GCACCGCGGAAGGCTTCTTCCGGCTCAAGGAAGGCACCGGCCACAAGCACTGCATCAAGCGCGGCATCGCCTTCGCCAAGTATGCCGACCTGTTGTGGTGGGAAACCTCGACCCCGAACCTCGAAGAGGCCAGGGAGTTCGCGGAAGCCGTGCACAAGGTCTATCCGAACAAGATGCTGGCCTACAACTGCTCGCCCTCGTTCAACTGGGAAGCCAACATCGACAAGGACACCATCGCCAAGTTCCAGCGCGAGATCGGCGCCATGGGCTACAAGTTCCAGTTCGTGACCCTGGCGGGCTTCCACTCGCTCAACCACGGCATGTTCGAACTCGCCCGCGGCTACAAGACCGAAGGCATGGCGGCCTATTCCCGCCTGCAGCAGGCCGAGTTCGCCTCGGAGAAGCACGGCTACTCGGCGACGCGCCACCAGCGCGAAGTCGGCACCGGCTACTTCGACCTGGTGTCCACCACCATCACCAGCGGCAAGAGCTCGACCACGGCGCTTGCCGACTCCACCGAAGCGGCGCAGTTCAAGGCCCAGGCGGCCGAGTAACGCCAGACGATAAGGAGCAGCATCATGCACGGATCACATTTCTGGGTTGTTGGCGGTGAATTTCGGTCTCTGAACTTCCACACGCTCGTGCATGGAAGCGCTCAGGTCCAAGGTCCCTTCAACTCGCGCAAGGAGGCGGAGGAAGCCTGGCGCACGCTGTCGGAGAAGAACCGGCACCGCTGCAACGTGCGCTTCTCGATCGTCGAGGAGCCCCGCCGCGCCATCGCCTGATCCCGATCAGGCAGCCAATGCGACCGACGCCACCCGGCCAAGCCGGGTGGCGTTTTTCTTTTCGATGGC
>JBKQQE010000333.1:0-11183 GCA_052326245.1 Xanthobacteraceae bacterium
CCGGTGATGTAGTCCGACTGATCGCCGGCGAAAAACAGAATGGCGTTGGCGACGTCGGTCGGCTGGCCGAACCTGCGCATCGGAATCGCGCGCCTGAAGGCCTCCAGGTGGCTCTCCGGCAACACCATCAACATCGGAGTTTCGGTGGGTCCGGGACACACGCAATTGACGTTGATGCAATAGCGCGCCATCTCGCGGGCCAGACCCTTGCTGAAGGCGATCAGGCCGCCCTTCGCGCCGGAATAGACGGTTTCGCCCGAGCTGCCCACGCGCCCCGCGTCGCTCGCGACGTTGACGATCTTGCCCGATCGACGAACGATCATCGGCCCCAGCAGTGCACGCGTGAGCTTGATCGGTCCGAGCATGTTGACGTCGACGACGTGTTCCCAGAATTCAGCATCATTGTCGACGAATGGCTGGCCTTTGCCCCATCCGGCGCCATTCACCAGCACGTGCACTTCGCCCCGGCCCAGCACAACCTTTGCAAACGCTGCGATCGACTCGTCAGATGCGACATCGAGCGGCATGAAGCTGGCCGCCAGGCCGCAGTTGCGAAGGCGTTCGGCCTCCGCCTCGCCCTTGTCGGCGGAAAGATCGGCGATGATGACGGTCGCGCCAGCGCGGGCCAGAGTCTCGGCGGTCGCACGGCCGATGCCGGAAGCGGCCCCGGTGATCACGGCAGTTTTTCCTTCGAGCGTCATGGTTTCAGCCCTCACTTGTCGAGAAATGCCTTGACCCTCTTGCGGGTGTCGGCGCCGTTGAACAGTTTGTGGGTCTCCAGGAGTTCGATCAGCATGCCGGAGCCGATGTGGGCGTCGACCGCACTGAAGCAGCGCTTGCAGGCGGCGAGCGCCGCCGCTGACAGCACTGCGATCCGGTCGGCCACGCCGTCGGTGAAGGCTGTCAATTGCTTGTCGGGTACTGCCCATTGAACGAGCCCGAGGTCACGTGCCTGAATGCCGGTGATGACCTCGGCCGTCAAAATAAGCCGGCGCGCGATGCCGGGACCGGCGAGGCGGGTCAGTCGCTGGGTGCCACCCGCTCCCGGCAGCAGACCAAGACGAGCCTCCGGCAGACCGAGCGAAACGCTTTCGGCCGCGACGCGCAAGTCACAGGCAAGCGCAAGCTCGAATCCACCACCATGCGCGGCGCCGCCGATCTCGGCGACGACTACCTGCGGCAATGCTTCGATGCGATCAAACAGGCGCTGCATCCGCCGGACCGTCTCGATCATGCGGCCCGGACCCTCTTCGCTCGCAAAACAATCGCGCATCAGCTTGAGATCGGCGCCCGCTGAAAACACCCGCTGCGACGACCGGATCAACAACACCGAAACGTCCTGTTGCTTGGCAAGATCATCCAGGATGGCCTCGAAGCCGTCGATCCATTCCCGGTTGACGGCATTTACCGGCCCGCGCGCCATCGTGAGTTCGAAGATCGACCCTCTGGTTTCGGTCTTGAACATTCAGGACTGCTCCACTTCCCGCAGCAGAAAGCGCTGGAGTTTTCCGCTTGTGGTCCGCGGCAGACTGTCGACGAACACGATCCACCGCGGATACTTCCACGGGCCAATCGACCGTTTGACGTGCGCCTTGAGCTCTTCGTACAGCGCCGCCCCGGAATGGTCCGCGGTGCAGTCGCCAAGCACCACATACGCCTTCGGCTTGATCAGGCCGTCGGCATCCTCGGCGGGCACGACCGCGGCCTCGACGACCGACGGATGGCTGACCAGCGCCTCCTCGACTTCGAACGGCGACACCCAGATCCCGCTGACCTTGAACATGTCGTCGGTGCGGCCACAATACGTGTAGACCCCGTCCGGACGTCGAACGTATTTGTCACCGGTCCGGGTCCACTCGCCGACAAACGTACGGCGAGATTTCGCCCGCTGATTCCAGTACCCCGCGGCAGACGACTCGCCCTTCACCAGCAGTTCGCCGACCTCGTTGTCCCCGACATCCCTTCCGTGTTCGTCGACCAGCCGGAGCTGGTAGCCGCTCACCGGAACCCCTGATGTGCCGTATTCGACGGCATCCGGCAGGTTGGTCAGGAAAAGGTGCCCCATTTCGGTCGAGCCGACGCCGTTCACGATATCGATTGCGAATCGTTCCTTCCAGGCTGCGCCGACATGCGCTGGCAGCGGTTCACCGGCCGAAAAGCACAATCGCAGCCGGCCCAGGAAATTTTCCGTCGGGCATTCCGGATTGGAAAGCATCGCGGCGAACAGCGTCGGAACCGCGAAGAACATGGTCGGCTGATACCCGCGCAGCACCTCGATGACGGTCTGCGGGGTCGGTCGCTCCGGATAGAATACCGAAGTCGCTCCGACCCACATCGGACAGAACATCGCATTTCCGAGGCCATAGGAAAAAAACAGCTTCGCTGCGGAAAACACCACGTCGTCTTCACGGTAGCCGATCCGGAGCCTGCCGGCGTTCTCCGCCATGACCCTTGGGGTCGAATGCACGTGCATGACCCCTTTGGGCAATCCGGTGGTGCCCGACGAGTAGAGCCAATATGCGACATCATCGGCGCAGGTCCTGGCCGGCGCGGAGCCCTCGTTCTCGGCAGCCAGCAACGATTCCAGGCGGGATGTCGACGCGGGGCCTCCGCCCACGACCACGATCCTCTTAAGATCCGGCAAGCCGACTGCCGCCTCCTCGATGAGAGGCAACAGGGCGGTCGAAACGAAGACTGCCTTGGCGCGCGAGTCCTCGAGAAGGTAGCGGTATTGATCCACGGTTATCCGGGTATTGAGCAGAACCGGAACGATGCCGGCCCGTATTGCTCCCCAGAACAGGATCGGGAAATCAACCGTGTCGAGCAACACGATTGCGATCCGGTTTTCCCTTTCAATGCCAAGGCGTGCCAGCATCGGTCCGATGCGCGCCGCAGCGTCGCGAAGCTCGGTATAGGACAGGTTGCGGGATGGATCGATGAAGGCGGTCTTGTCGCCCCGACCTTCGGCTACGTTCCGATCAACGAAATCGACCGCAGCATTGTAATCACGAACCGTCATCGCCGGCCTCGCTGATCTGCAACCCCCTGTCTAGCGGCGAATTGAAAGCCGTTCCTTGACTTCGGTTAGGTGAAACAGCCAACGCTTGCGCGATTTAGCCGCGCGTCTTGACTTTTGTCATGGACCGCCGGCGCCGAAGAGAGGGAGATTGATGACAGAGGAGCGATCCGATGTCTCAAGAGGCCCCGTATGCAACGACGCGGCTGCTGAAACTGAAGCTCAACGGCAGGGCCCGCGAAGACGCGGTCGCGGAAGGACTGTTGCTCGTCGATTACCTGCGCGACGTGGCGCGCCTGACGAGCGTGAAATCCGGTTGTGACGGCGGCGAGTGCGGGGCCTGCACGGTGCTGATCGACGACGAGCCGGTGCCGTCCTGCATCGTTCTTGCGGTCCGCTGCGAGGGCCGCCGCGTCGAAACCGTCGAAAGCCTGACGAAGCACGGCAAGCTCAGCCGGCTGCAACTCGCCTTCCACGAGAAACTCGGCACGCAATGCGGCTTTTGCACGCCTGGAATGATCATGGCCGCCGAAGGTTTGCTGCGACGCAATCCGACGCCCACCGACGACGAGATACGTTCCGCACTGTCCGGAAATCTCTGTCGCTGCACCGGCTACGTCAAGATACTCGAATCGGTCAAGTCGGCGGCGGAAACCGGGCCATGACGGCTGCACCAATCGCAAATGGCGGTCTCAGCCGCAGCGGCGTCCCCTTGATCGACGGGATCGAGAAGGTGACCGGGCGCGCGCGCTATACCGCCGATCTGGACCATGCCGGCGCGCTTGTCGGGCGCATTCTCCGAAGCCCGGTCAGCCATGCGGACATCGTCAGGATCGACGTGTCGCGGGTCCGCATGCTGGAGGGCGTCGAGGCGATCGTAACAGGAGATGACTGCGACCTCGCCTACGGCGTGCTTCCCATCGCCATGAACGAGTATCCGCTGGCCCGGGGACGCGTGCGCTACCGCGGCGAGCCCATCGCCGCAGTCGCCGCCGTCGATGCCGAAACCGCCGAACGCGCGCTCGGGCTGATCGAACTGGAGCTGCGCGAGCTGCCTGCCTACTATACGTCCGAAGACGCTCGCAAGCCCGGCGCGCTGCTGCTGCACGACAACAAGCCCGGCAACCTGGAGCGCGAAGTTCATCATGAGTTCGGCGACTGGCGACTGGGTTTCGAAGCCGCGGATCTCGTCCGCGACGTCAAGATCAGCTGCGCGGAGGTCAACCACGCCCAGATTGAACCGCATGCCTGCCTCGTGGATTACGATCCGATTGCCGATCGGCTCACCGTCCAGAGCGTTTCGCAGGTCGGCTATTATCTGCACCTGATGCTGGCGCGATGCCTTCGCATGGAGGAAGCGCAAATCCGCGTGGTGAAACCATTCGTCGGCGGTGGCTTCGGAGCGCGCGTCGAAGTCCTGAATTTCGAGATCATTACCGGTCTTCTCGCCCGGGCGGCCGGCGGCAAGGTGCTGATGCGCCTGACCCGGGAGGAGACGTTTCTGACTCACCGCGCGCGCCCGCAGACGGACGTCACCCTTCGGATCGGAATGCGGCGCGACGGCCGCTTCACCGCCTGCGCCTGCGAAGTGGTGCAACGGGGCGGCGCGTATGCCGGTTACGGAATCGTGACGATCCTCTATGCGGGCGCTCTGCTGCAGGGCCTCTACGACATTCCGGCGCTCAAATACGATGGCTACCGGGTCTACGCCAATCTTCCGCCTTGCGGCGCGATGCGCGGACACGGTTCGGTCGACATGCGCCACACATTCGAATGTCTCGTCGACCGCATGGCGCGCGAACTCGGACTGGACCCGTTCGCAGTGCGCCGTGCCAACCTGTTGAAGGCCCCCACCCAGACGCTGAATGGTCTGGTGGTCAACAGCTACGGACTCGCCGAATGTCTCGAAAAGGTCGAGCGGGCAAGCCGGTGGCGCGAGCGTGCCGGTCGCATGCCGCCGGGCAAAGGCCTCGGCATGGCTTGTTCCCACTATGTCAGCGGATCCGCCAAGCCGATCCACTTCACCGGTGAACCACACGCCCTGGTGAATCTCAGACTCGACTTCGACGGTGGAATTACCGCGCTCACGGGCGCGGCCGACATCGGCCAGGGATCATCCACGATGGTTGCGATTGCCGTGGCGGAAACGCTCGACGTCCCGCTCGACCGCATTCGCGTCGTCTCCGGCGATTCGGCCATCACCCCGAAGGACAACGGCGCCTACTCGTCGCGGATCACGTTCATGGTCGGCAATGCCGCGATCGACGCCGCAAGGCGCCTCAAGGCCGTCCTCGTTGCCGCGGCGGCACGCAAGCTCGAGGCCCGACCGGAACAGATCGAATGCACAGGCGGGACGTTCCGTGCGGGAGCCGGCAATCAGTCGGCGCTGCCCTTCGCCGACGTCGTCGCCGCCGCGCTGGTCGACGAAGGCGCCATCACCGTGAAGGGCTCCTTCACCTGCCCGCCGGAGTTCCAGGGCGGCAAGCATCGCGGCGGCGCTGTCGGCTCCACCATGGGCTTCAGCTACGCGGCCCAGGTGGTCGAGGCGAGTATCGACGATTCGACGGGCCTGGTGACGATCGACAAGGTCTGGGTTGCGCTGGACTGCGGCCATGCGATCAATCCGCTGGCGGTGCTGGGACAAATCGAGGGATCGGTCTGGATGGGGATGGGCCAGGCTCTGTGCGAGGAGACCCGCTATCTCGATGGCCTGGCCGCGCATGCGAGTTTCCTCGAATACCGCATGCCGACGATGGCGGAATCTCCGCCGATCGAGGTTCAGATCGTCGAGAGCCACGATCCATTCGGGCCGTTCGGAGCAAAGGAGGCAAGCGAGGGGGCTCTGGCTGGCTTCCCGCCGGCCATGGTCAACGCGATTGCAAACGCCATCGGCATTGACTTCGACGAGCTGCCGGTGACCCCCGACCGGGTCGTGGAAGCGTTGATTCAGCGGCGTCGCAAGGCCAAGCTTGCCGGCACGGCAAAGGCCACGTCATGACGCCGGCTCTCGCCGAATTGCACGTCGTTCGACCCGCCACCGTCAAGGAAGCGGTCGCGACCCTTGCCGCTCATCCATCGAGCCGGGTGGTCGCCGGCGGGACGGACCTGGTGGTGAACATTCGCCGAGGTATCAGCCGGCCCGATTTGCTGGTCGACATTTCCGGTATCGGCGACCTTGCGGAGATCAAGTTCGACGACGAAGGAGTGACGATCGGCGCCGGCGTCACGGTCGCATCGATCGCGGGCAACACACCCGTCGGAATGCACTACCGCGCCCTGGCGCAGGCTGCCGGGGCCATCGCCGCGCCTGGCCACCGCAGTATGGCGACGCTGGGGGGAAACCTGTGCCTGGACACCCGCTGCATCTACTACAATCAAAGCGAATGGTGGCGGAGCGCGAATTCGTACTGCCTCAAGCTCCGGGGCGAGGTGTGCCACGTTGCCCCGCAGGGCAACCGCTGTCACGCCGCCTTTAGCGGCGATCTTGCGCCGGCTTTGCTTGTTCTCGGAGCCGAGGTGGACATCGCTGGCGCACAGGGCGTTCGAAGAATTCCGTTGCAGGAGCTCTATGTCGAGGACGGAAGGGCGCATCTCGCGCTGGCGGCCGGCGAACTCGTGACCGGCGTCCGGCTCCACGCGAATCCATCCGTGTCGGCCTATGCCAAGGTTCGGGTGCGGGGCGCCATCGACTATCCGCTGGCCGGGATTGCGGTTGCGCTCGCGCCATCCGGCACGAGCGTCGGTTCCCTCCGGATCGCGCTGACGGGAACCAATTCCCGCCCCCTGCTTCTGTCAGGCACCGACGGCTTCGCAGGCCGCGCCGTCGACGACCAGCTGCTTCATGAGATCGACCGGCTGGTACAGAAGCAGGTCCAGCCGATGCGAACCACCCTTGCCTCCGCCAACTACCGCCGGGTATCCGCCGCAGCGCTGGCGCGGCGGCTGACCGCGAGTTTGCATGCGGAATGCATGGCTTGAATGATGCCCCGAGCGCCCGACCGCAAACGGCATCGCGCTCGGATCCAGTTACGGTCGACAGGTGATCGGCAATCCAGCGCCTTGCATGCCGGCGGTGCCACCGCGCCGAATGCGCCGGTCACCGCGTTGAATGAGGCAGCACCGCCGTCGCCTCCAGTTCGATTTTTGCGGGGGTATCGAGAAGGTCGGCGACGAAAATCATGCTCATCGCGGGGTAGTGGTCGCCCATCAGCGACCGCCAGATGCGCCCGAGTTCGCGCCTGTTCTCGAGGTAGGCCGGCTTGTCGATGCAGAACGCCGTAATCCTGCAGATGTGGGCCGGTTCGCCGCCCGCCTGGGCCAGAATGGCAAGTATGTTCTTGAGCGCCTGCTCGAACTGCGGAACCAGATGTTCGCTGTGGAAATGCTGCTCTGCGTCCCATCCGACCTGGCCAGCGATGAATACGATCTGGCCGGCAGCGACTTGAATTCCGTTCGCATAGCCGATTGGTGGCTGCCAGCCTGCCGGATGAAGAACCTGCGAAGACATTAGAAAACCTCCATTGCGATTAGGGCTAAATTCCATCGGCGAGTTCCTGCGCTTGGAATGTATGATTCCGTCTACGGATAGCGGTCGACAACAACACCTTTCGCGGCCCACCTCGTTTCAGCGCAACGGGCGGATGGTGAACGGAACCAAACTCCGGTCGTCGGCCGCAATCTGTCGCAGCTTGGCGAGGTCCCCGACTATGACGCGCGACGCGTCAACAACGACGCCTATCGATCTCAGCCTCGCGAACGCGCGCGACAGCGACTCGGGCTTCAACCCGAGCTGTCCTGCTATCAAGTTTTTGTCGTAGGGCAGCGCGAACGCGCAATGACCCTGCCCCTCCGCCAGCGACAATGAGACAAGATATTCGGCCAGCCTTTGCACTCCGCTTTGCGCCTTGAGCTGCTTGATATGCTGGACAAGATAGCTCATATGCTGGGAGATCGACGCGATCATCGGCAACGCGATATCGGGATTTTCGCGAATGCAGCGAACGACATGATCGGCCGGGATTCGCGCAATGCGCGCCGCGCCCACCGCTTCCGCGGTTGCAATGTAGCGATTTCCCGTAAACGCGACCGCTTCGGCAAAGCTCCCGCCCTTCGTCATCGTCTCGATGACGGTCTCGTCGCCCGACGACAAACTGCAATAAAGCTTCACCCAACCATAGATGACGATGAAAAATGCGGTCGCCGGCTCGTCCTGACGAACGATCAACTCGTGCGGTCGCAGCGTGATCGCCTTCGCGGGCGCGATGACGTGTTCCACGGTTTCCGGCTTCAGCCCGCGAAATACCGCAATGCGCGTGATGATTTGAAGGTCGCCGGCGGTCAATCTTGATTCCATGCCTGCCCTCCCTTCATTCGCGCGCCGCCACGGCGATTCTGGTCGCGGCATCCGGTTTCGATCTACGTCAATGTCGGCTTCCGCCAGTTCTTGTTCACCGACACGACGCACAAGCGCCGTGCCTGCACCACGACGACTTTCGGCGCGTCGTCTCCAGTTCCGGTCGCTGCTTCATCGGATCGCGCGATCACCGCGTCGCGCCGGTCCGCGTCGCAACTCGCGCACCCACTCCCGGGAACGATGACGGCGCGATCGACGTACCAGAGCGCGTTGGCGCCGGCCGCAATGACGCGGCCACGAATACCGCGGCAACCGTCCTGCGGCGCCCGGGCCTCGCTGCCAATGTCGCGCGCGGGATCTGCTTCGCGCTCGTCGATCCTGACGAGAACCTCATCCGGCTCCAGCTGATCGATACGGGATTCCCCGGGGTCGCGCGTCCCGGGCGATCCACTTGATGTCCAACCGACCGATTTTTCGATCATCAGACTATCCTCCCCACGCGGCTCAGCCGCCATTGTTTTGGTCCTGAGCGTTTCCGGCGGTCGATCCGATTGCATTGATCCCGATCAAGAGGAAATTCGAATCCTGTTCTCGTCGAAACTCCGCCGCCCGCGCGGTCAGCCACTTCGCGTCGCCACATCCGCCCCGCCGCGCGCCGGAAAGCGGATCTTGGCATCGACCCTCGGGCGATCGGCATCCCAATGCGCAAGAGGCTCGGCCTGCCGCAACGACGCCAGGCAACGCTGCGCGAGCTCCTGATACATTCGCGTACCGTCGACCTTCTTCGCAAGTTCATCCTCCGAGAGCTCGCGCAGGACCCGCGCGGGCGCTCCTGTTGCAAGATGGCGGGGCGGCACTTCGGCTCCTGCCTTCACGAAGCTCATGGCCCCGATGATGGCCGCTTCACCGATCCGCGCGTGGTCCATCACCACCGCATTCATCCCGACCAGGACGTTGGCGCCGAGCTGCGCGCTGTGGATGATCGCGCCATGCCCGATATGGCCGTTCGGCCCGATGACGCAATCGAAGCCCGGCATGCTGTGCAAGGTGCAGTTGTCCTGCACATTCGAGCCGCTGCGGACGACGATGCGTCCGAAATCGCCGCGCAGCGACGCGCAGGGACCGATGTAGCATCCTTCCTCGACGATCACGTCGCCGATCAGCACGGCGTCCGGATGAACGAAGCTGCGCGGATCAACGACCGGCGTCACGCCGTCGATGGAATAGACCTTCAGCCGGACCGCTTGCACGACGTCACTCCCAAACCGCAATCGCACCGCCGTGCCCCGGACACGCGGGCGTCACGGCCGTCGCTCATTCTCTTTGCTCAGGAATGCAGCTGTTCATACTTGTTCTGCAATTCCTCGGGCGTCTCCGGAAAATCCGGATTCGCGACGATGCAATTCGCCGGACAGACGAGCTTGCATTGTGGTTCCTCCTCGGCGCCCACGCATTCCGTGCAGCGCAACGCGTCGATGACGTAGAGCGGATCGCCGACCGAGATCGCCTCGTTCGGGCAAACCGGGCGGCACGCGTCGCAGGCAGTGCAGTCCACGTTGATCATCAGGGCCATAGCGGTTTCTCCTTGGTCGCGCCGGTTAGGCCGCGTTTGCTTGACTGGCGAGACGCGCCAGTTTTTCGTGGCGGAAAGCACCCCACAGCGCCGCGCCGATCGCGCCGGCGAAAATCGCGTCCGGATGGCTCTCGATCGGCACCTTGATCTTCTCGCGAACCATCGACTCCTTCATCGCCTCGACCAGACCGTCGTCGAGCGCGAGGCCGCCGGTCATCTGGATGGTTCCGTCCAGCCCGCCGATCGTCTTCAGAAGCTTCGCCAGCCGATCCGCCATCGACTCGTGAATCCCCTTGAGAATGTTCGACGCCGTGATGCCGCGCGACACCATGTTGATGACGTCGGTCTCGGCCAGTACCGCGCAGATGCCCGAGACCTTTTCCGGGTTTTCCGCCTGCTTCGACAGCGTGCCGATCTCGTCCTGGGCGATGCCGAGATAGCGCGCGATATTCTCCAGAAACTGGCCGGAACCGGACGCGCATTGGCTCGTCATCTTGTAGTTGAGGACCTTGCCGCGTTCGTCGAGGCGAATGGCGCGGCCGTGCAGCGCGCCGATATCGAGCGCGGCGCGGCAATCGGGGCGCAGGTAGATGGCTCCGCGGGCGTGGGTGGTCATCGAATAGAAGTGACCGGTATGAAAATGCAGCGCCTCGCCTTCGCCCGTGGTCGCGCAATAGGCGACATCCCCGCGCTTCAGGCCGCCCTGCGCAAGAACGTCGTCGTAGATCTGCTCCGCAAGCTTCAACGGATCGCGCTGGCGCATGCGGTCGACGCGCTTGACGAGGCACGTTTCGGCGCCGCCTTCGACATTGAACAGTGCGACCTTGATTGCGCCGGTTCCGACATCGATCCCTGCAGTGACGGTCATGGAATTCTCCTCCTTCAGGAAACCACCGCGCGGCGCGCGAATTCGGCGGCGCCGAGCGCGCCCGTGTAGATGGAATCCGGATTGATGTTGATCGTCACCTCACCGTAGTTTTCCTTGATCAGCTTGCGCAGTTCGCGAACCGCCGCGTCATTCTTGGCGACGCCGCCGGTGAAGGTGAACTCGTCGGTCACGCCGCCCGACCGCGAGATGATGGAGATCGCGCGCAGGATGATGGCGCGGTGCAGACCCGCCAGAATGTCCTCGCGCTTCTCGCCGAGCGATAGGCGGTCGCGCAGTTCCGCACCGGCAAACACGGTGCAGGTGGAGTTGATGCGCGCCGGCCGGTTCGATTTCATCGCCAGCGGCCCGAGTT
>JBKQQE010000334.1:0-3958 GCA_052326245.1 Xanthobacteraceae bacterium
GGTAGCCGCCGGGCACGAGAGAGCGGAGGTCCTGGTCCCAGGACTGCGGGTTCATCGCCACCAGAAGGTCGCAGCCGCCGCCGCGCGCGCCGAGTCGGCCGGCCGCGGAAATGCGCACTTCGTACCAGGTGGGCAGGCCCTGGATGTTGCTGGGGAAGATGTTGCGCGGGGTCACCGGCACGCCCATGCGGATGATGGCGCGCGCGAACAGCGTGTTGGCGCTGGCCGAGCCGGAGCCGTTGACGTTGGCGAAACGGATGACGAAATCGTTGACGGCGGCTAACGGCATGCGGGTCCTGCCTGCGAGACTTCGAGATAGAATTTGTTCATGTCCCATGCCCCGGTCGGACAGCGCTCGGCGCACAGTCCGCAGTGCAGGCACACATCCTCGTCCTTGGCCATGATGCGGCCGGTCTTCAGGCCGTCCGCCACGTAAATGTCCTGCGCGAGGTTTTGCGCCGGCGCCCGCAGCCGCTGGCGCAGGTCGGCTTCGTCGCCGTCCTGCGTGAAGGTGATGCAGTCCATCGGGCAGATGTCGACGCAGGCGTCGCACTCGATGCACAGCGGCGCGCTGAACACGGTCTCGACGTCGCAGTTCAGGCAGCGGCCGGCCTCCGCCAGCGCCAGCTTGGCGTCGAAGCCGAGCTCGACCTCGGCGGTGATGTTGGCAAGCGCAGTGGCGTTGTCGCGATGCGGCACCGCGTAGCGCTCGTCGGGAACCACCTCGCTCTTATAGCTCCATTCGTGGATGCCCATCTTCTGGCTGACGGTGACGACCGCGGGCTGCGGCCGGTGCGTCACGTCCTCGCCATGCAGCCACTTGTCGATCGACACCGCGGCCTCGTGGCCGTGGGCCACCGCCCAGATGATGTTCTTCGGCCCGAACGCGGCGTCGCCGGCGAAGAACACCTTCGGGTTGCTCGACTGCAGCGTCACCTTGTCGATCACCGGCATGCCGCCCTCGTCGAAGGCGATGCCGGCGTCGCGCTCGATCCAGGGGAACGCGTTCTCCTGGCCGACCGCCACCAGCACGTCGTCGCAGGGGAAGGTCACGTCCGGCTCGCCCGCCGGCACCAGCTTGCGGCGACCCCTGGCGTCGTATTCCGCCTTGACCTTCTCGAACACCACGCCGGTCAGCTTGCCGCCGGCATGGGTGAACGCCTTCGGCACCAGGAAATTATGGATCGGAATGCCCTCGCGGGCGGCATCCTCCTTCTCCCAGGGCGAGGCCTTCATCTCCTCGAAGCCGGAGCGCACCACGACCTTGACGTCCTCGCCGCCGAGCCGGCGCGCGGAGCGGCAGCAGTCCATCGCGGTGTTGCCGCCGCCGAGCACGATCACGCGCTTGCCGATGCGATCGACATGCCCGAACGACACGCTGGCGAGCCACTCGATGCCGATGTGGATGTTGTCGGCGGCTTCCGTGCGGCCGGGGATATCGAGGTCGCGGCCACGTGGCGCGCCGCAGCCCACCACCACCGCGTCAAAGCCCTCCGCCAGCAGCGCCTTCATGCTGTCGACGCGGCTCCCTGCGCGAAACTCGACGCCGAGGTCGAGCACGTAGCCGGTTTCCTCGTCGATCACGCTGTCGGGCAGCCGGAATTTCGGGATCTGGGTGCGCATCATGCCGCCGGCGCGAGGATCGGCGTCGAACACCACGCAGGTATAGCCGAGCGGCGCGAGGTCGCGCGCCACCGTCAGCGACGCCGGACCGGCGCCGACCAGCGCCACGCGCTTGCCGTTCTTCACGGCCGCCGGCTTCGGCAACCGGCCCTTGATGTCATCCTTGTAGTCGGCGGCGACGCGCTTGAGCCGGCAGATCGCGACCGCTTCCTCCTCGACGCGAACCCGGCGACACGCCGGCTCGCAGGGGCGATCGCAGGTGCGTCCGAGAATGCCGGGAAACACGTTCGACCGCCAATTGATCATGTAGGCGTCGCTGTAGCGGCCCGCGGCGATCAATCGGATGTATTCCGGAACGGGTGTGTGCGCGGGGCAGGCCCATTGGCAGTCGACGACTTTGTGAAAATAGTCGGGAGCCGAAATATCAGTCGGTTTCATTCCCACCCTGTCCGCGCTTTTGACACCGGCACCACGCCCTCGGAAGGCGCGGCGGTCTGGTTGGTCGCCGGCTTGTTATAACCTTAAATCATCGAGCGCATTCAATACGATCGCCGCCGAGGTGAAAAGGCCAAAATTGCATGGCGACCATGGTCCTCGGGGAGTGGTAAAGTGACACGATGATCGCGCCACGACAGTGCCCCGCAGCAATTTGCGCGGCACCGCAACATGAGCCCGAATCGGCCCGAGTGCGGCGCTGCGGTCCTCCAGCCAAGTCGCTCGCACGTCCTGCACGCGTCGCTGCCATGCAGCCAGGTCATTGCATCACGCGCGGACGCGGGGGCGGTGCGCTTGAAGCGGCGGCTGGCGCCACCTAACGTGCACTCTCGTGCTCTTTCGGACCTTTACAGCGGCGGCACGCCTGCAGGAAACATCAACGATGGCGAATGAAACCGCGGTGCTCGCCGCCTATGTCACGCAACTCGACTTCGATGACATTCCCGCCGAGGTGGTGGCGCGGGCCAAGGTGCTGACGCTGGACTTCCTGGGCAGCGCGGTGCGCGCCCGCCGCGAGGCCGATTCGACGCCGTCGCTGCTGGCCATGCTGGCGGCGCTGGGGCTCGACAGCGGCGGCGACATCGCCGTGGTTGGCGACAGGCGGACCTACACCCCGGCGGTGGCGGCGCTGCTCAACGGCGCGCTCGGCCATTCGCTGGATTTCGACGACACCCATGCGGATTCCTCGCTGCATCCCAGCGCCCCGGTGGTGCCGGCGGCGCTCGCCGCCGGCGAAATGACCGGCGCGTCCGGGCGCGACGTGCTCACCGCCATCATCGCCGGCTACGAGGTGTGCTGCCGGCTCGGCAACGCGCTCGACCCGACCTCGCATTACGCCCGCGGCTTCCATCCCACCGCCACCGCGGGCACCTTCGGCGCGGCCGCCGCCGCCGGCAAATTGTTCGGGCTGTCGACCCAGCAATTGATCTCGGCCTTCGGGGTGTCCGGCAGCCAGGCCGCGGGCTCGCTGCAATTCCTCGTCAACGGCGCCTGGAACAAGCGCTACCAGGTCGGCGCCGCGGCGATGAACGGCGTCATCGCCGCCACGCTGGCGCGCGAGGGATTTTTGGGCGCCACCGAATCGATCGAGGGCAAGCACGGCCTGCTGGTCGGCTATACCGACCACGCCGATCCGGCCAAGGCGACCGCCGGACTGGGCAGCGTCTACGAGACCATGAAGATCGGCGTCAAACCCTATCCGAGCTGCCGCTACACCCACGCGGCGATCGACACGCTGATCGCCATGCGGCGCGACTACAACCTGACGCCGGACCAGGTGACGCGGATCGAGATCGGGCTGCACCGCAACGGCATCACGCTCACCGGCGACCCCGCCACCAAGCGCCATCCGCGCAGCATCGTCGGCGGCCAGTTCTCGATGTTCTTCACCGCGGCGCTGGCGCTCGACCAGGGCTCGTTCGGCTGGGACGACTATGCCCGGCTCGGCGATCCGGCGCTGGAGAAGCTCGCCGACCGCATCGACGTGGTGCAGGACGACCGCCTCGAGATCGGCCGCACCCATCCGTTCGGCGCCCGCGTCACGGTCACGAGCGGCGAGGCAAGCCACGAGCGGCTGCTGGCCGACCCGCCCGGCGAGCCGTCGTCGTTCCCGTCGGCGGCCGCGATGCGGCAGAAATTCCTGCAGCTGGCGCGACCGGTGCTCGACGGCCGCGCCGATGCGTTCGCCGACGCCATGCTGGCGCTGGAGAGTTTCCCGCGCGTCGCTGAGGCGACGCGGCTGGGACGGGGGTGAGTTCGAAGCGTCGATAGCGAGCTACGCTGGCGTGTCAATGTTTTCTGCGTCATGCGCGGGCTTGACCCGCGCATCCACTCTTTCTTC
>JBKQQE010000335.1:0-4768 GCA_052326245.1 Xanthobacteraceae bacterium
ACCGGACAGGTGGTGAAGTTCGACGGCTTCCTCGCGCTGTATCAGGAAGGCACCGACGACGCCGGCGACGACGACGACAGCCGCCGCCTGCCCGCGATGAGCGAAGGCGACGCGCTCAAGCGCGAGGCGCTGGCCGTCACCCAGCATTTCACCGAGCCGCCGCCGCGCTTCTCCGAGGCCTCGCTGGTCAAGCGGATGGAGGAGCTGGGCATCGGCCGCCCCTCCACCTACGCCTCGATCCTGCAGGTGCTGAAGGACCGCGGTTACGTCAAGCTCGAGAAGAAGAGGCTGTACGGCGAGGACAAGGGGCGCGTCGTCATCGCGTTCCTGGAAAACTTCTTTGCCCGCTACGTCGAGTTCGACTTCACCGCCAACCTCGAGGAACAGCTCGACCGCGTCTCCAACAACGAGATTTCCTGGCAGCAGGTGCTGAAGGATTTCTGGCGCGATTTCATCGGCGCGGTCAACGACATCAAGGACGTCCGGGTTTCCGAAGTGCTCGACGTGCTCGACGCGATGCTCGGCCCGCATATCTATGCGCCGCGCGAGGACGGCGGCGATCCGCGCCAGTGCCCGACCTGCGGCACCGGCCGGCTCAACCTGAAGGCCGGCAAGTTCGGCGCCTTCGTCGGCTGCAGCAATTATCCCGAATGCCGCTACACCCGCCCGCTTGCCGCCGGCGGCGAAGGCGCGGGTGATCGCCTGCTCGGCAAGGATCCCGACACCGGCCTAGACGTCGCCGTGAAGTCGGGCCGCTTCGGGCCCTACATCCAGCTCGGCGAGCCGAAGGATTACGGCGAAGACGACAAGCCGAAGCGCGCCGGCATTCCCAAGGGCATGTCGCCGGGCGACGTCGAACTCGAACTCGCGCTCAAGCTGTTGGCGCTGCCGCGCCAGGTCGGCCTGCATCCCGAAGACGGCGAACCGATCAAGGCCGGGATCGGCCGGTTCGGGCCATATGTGCAGCACGGCAAGATCTATGCGAGCCTGGAAGCCGGCGACGACGTCTACTCGCTCGGCCTCAACCGTGCGGTGACGCTGATTGCCGAGAAGATCGCCAAGGGGCCGAGCAAACGCCGGTTCGGCGCCGATCCTGGCAAGCCGCTCGGCGATCATCCCGCCCATGGCCTGATCAGCGTCAAGAGCGGGCGCTACGGCGCCTATGTCACCGCCAATGGCATCAACGCGACGATCCCGAGCGACAAGACCGTGGACACCATCACGCTCGCCGAGGCCATCGAACTGATCGACGCGCGCGCCGCGAAGGGTGGCGGAGGCAAGGCCAGGCGCGCGGCGACGAAGAAGGCGCCCGCGGCCAAGGCCAAGGCCAAGGCAAAAGCGACGGCGAAAGACGCCGCCGCGGCCGCCCCGGTCGCTAAAAAGGCCGCCGTCAAGAAGCCGACGGCGAAGCCCGCGGCGGCCAAGAAGGCAAGATCGGCCGCCACCGCGAAGACGGTCGCATCGCCTCCCAAGGCGGTCGCCAAGAAGGCCGCCGGCAAGGGGCGCGGCTGACGGTTGTTCGGGGATGCGGCGGATCGATCGGATCGGAAAGTTCAAACCCAGTGGTGAAAAAACCACGCGACGCGACTGCTAAATTCCCGAGCCGGGATCAAATCGTCGCGTTCATCCGCGCGCAGACGACGGAGATCGGCACGCGCGAGATCGCCCGCGAATTCGGTCTCAAGAACACCGACCGCGTCGAACTGAAGCGCCTGTTGCGGGAGCTGCACGACCAAGGTGCCATCGCCAAGAAGGGCCGCAAGATCCGCGACCGCGCCGCGCTGCCGCCGACCATCGTCGCCGACATCACCGCCCGCGACAGCGATGGCGACCTGATTGCGTCCCCTGCCGAGTGGGACGAGACCGAGGGCGAAGCGCCGAAGATCCGGCTCTATCTGCCGCGCCGGCCGCAGCCCGGCACCGCGGCCGGCATCGGCGATCGCGCCCTGCTGCGCATCGATGCGGTCGATGATGATGCGACAGCCGCCTACCGCGGCCGCGTCATCAAGATCCTCGACCGCGCCCGGCACCGCGTGCTCGGCATCTTTCGCGCCGTGCCGCAGGGCGGCGGTCGCCTCGTTCCCGTCGACAAGAAACAGGCCGGCCGCGAACTTTCGATCGCCGAGGCCGACCGCGGCGGTGCCGAGGACGGCGACCTGGTCAGCGTCGATCTGTTGCGCGGGCGCGGCTTCGGCCTGCCCGCGGGGCGCGTCAAGGAGCGGCTCGGCTCGCTGAAGACGGAAAAGGCCGTCAGCCTGATCGCGATCCACGCCCACGAAATCCCGCAGGAATTCTCGCCGGGCGCACTCGCCGAGGCCGCGGCGGCAAAGCCTGCCACGCTGGAGGGGCGCGAGGATTGGCGCGACCTCCCCCTCGTCACCATCGACCCGCCGGACGCCAAGGACCACGACGACGCCGTGCATGCTGAGCCGGATCGCGACCCCAACAACCGCGGCGGCTTCATCCTCCATGTCGCGATCGCCGACGTGGCGTTCTATGTCCGCCCGGGATCCGCGCTCGATCGCGCGGCGCTCGACCGCGGCAACTCGGTCTACTTCCCGGATCGCGTCGTTCCGATGCTGCCGGAACGGATCTCCAACGATCTGTGTTCGCTGAAGCCGTCGGAGCCGCGCGGCGCGCTGGCCGTGCGCATGGTGGTCGGCGCCGACGGACGCAAGCGCGCGCACTCGTTCCACCGCGTCCTGATGCGCTCGGCCGCGAAACTCAACTATGTCCAGGCCCAGGCCGCCATCGACGGCCGCCCGGACGACGTCACCGGTCCGCTGCTGGAGCCGATCCTGAAACCGCTTTATGCGGCCTATGCCTGCGTGAAGCGGGCGCGCGACGAGCGCAGTCCGCTCGACCTCGATCTGCCGGAACGCAAGATCGTGCTGAAGCCCGACGGCACGGTCGATCGCGTGGTGATACCGGAGCGGCTCGACGCCCATCGCCTGATCGAGGAATTCATGATCCTCGCCAACGTGGCCGCGGCGGAAGCACTGGAGAAGAAATCGCTGCCGCTGATCTACCGGGTCCATGACGAGCCGACACCGGAAAAGATCCACAACCTGCACGAATTCCTCAAGACCCTCGACATGAATTTCGCCAAGGCCGGCGCGCTGCGCCCGGCGGAATTCAACCGCGTGCTGGCGCAGGTCAAGGGCCATGACGCCGAGCCGCTGGTCAATGAAGTGGTGCTGCGCTCGCAGGCCCAGGCCGAATACGCGGCCGAGAATTACGGTCATTTCGGCTTGAACCTGCGGCGTTACGCGCACTTCACCTCCCCGATCCGGCGTTACGCCGATCTCGTGGTGCATCGCGGCCTGCTGCGCGCGCTCGGGCTCGGCGCGGGCGCGCTGCCGGAGACGGAAACGGTCGAGACCCTGGGCGAAATCGCCGCCAGCATTTCGCTCACCGAGCGTCGCGCCATGAAGGCCGAGCGTGAGACCGTCGACCGCCTGATCGCGCATTTCCTGGCGGACCGAATCGGCGCGCGGTTCGAGGGGCGCATTTCCGGCGTCACCCGCGCCGGATTGTTCGTAAAATTGACTGCAACGGGGGCCGATGGCCTGATCCCCATCCGCACGCTGGGCAGCGAGTACTACAACTACGACGAGACCCGCCACGCTCTCATCGGTTCGCGCAGTGGAGCCATGCATCGTCTGGGTGACGTGGTCGAGGTCCGTCTGGTAGAAGCAGCACCTGTCGCAGGCGCGTTGCGCTTCGAGCTGTTGAGCGAGGGCGCCGTTCCGTCAAGGAGCAAACGCAAACCGACCGAGCGGCCCCATCCGGCCGGCGCAAGGCCCGCGAGCTTCGGCAAGCCCAAGCCGGATCGCAAGCGCGCCAAGGCGAAGGCCGGTCGGCACAAGCCACGCAAGGACAAACCGTGACCGGCGGTGACGCGCGCGAACGATGCGTGCGAGCCAGGTCGAAAGCCGACTGTGTTGAAAGGTGATGTCTTGAACAGCGAAGTCATGAAAGGCCAGATCATGAAACCTGATTCATTGACGACCTGGACGTCCGGCAGTGCCGCGCAGCCAAAGCGCGACGCCTGGCAGGCGATCACCCGCGGCTTCCGCGGCCGCTGCCCGAAGTGCGGCGAAGGCCGACTGTTTCGCGCCTTCCTCAAGGTCGCCGACAACTGCCCCGCCTGCGGCGAGGACTACAGCCATCATCGCGCCGACGACCTGCCGGCCTATCTGGTGATCGTCATCGTCGGCCATTTCATGGTGCCGCTGGCTTTGTGGATCGAGACCAATTTTGCGCCGCCGGTCGCGCTGCAGCTCGCGATCTATCTGCCGCTGACGCTGCTGGCGTCGCTGGTGTTGCTGCAGCCGGTCAAGGGCGCGGTGGTCGGATTGCAATGGGCGTTCCGGATGCACGGTTTCGGCGACAGCGACCACACCGCGGCGAGTTGATCAAGAGCGCAACGACAAGGGTACGGAATGAACGCGAAGCCGCCTGCTCGGGACGAAAAGGAAGACAACAGCCATCCCTATTTCCGCCCGAAGGACGCAGCGACGCTGATCCTGATCGACCGCAGCGGAGCCAAGCCGAAGGTCCTGGTCGGCAAGCGCCACGACAAGGTGGTGTTTCAGCCGGGCAAGTTCGTGTTTCCGGGCGGCCGGGTCGACAAGGCCGACAGTCGCGTTCCAGTCGCGGCACCGATCCCGCCGGCGCTGCAGGCCAACCTGATGAAGGGCAGCCCGAAGACGACGCCGTCGCGCGCCCGCCCGCACGCGGTCGCGGCGATCCGGGAAGCCAGCGA
>JBKQQE010000336.1:0-9103 GCA_052326245.1 Xanthobacteraceae bacterium
CTGAGCGCCGAAGAGCTTGAACGCTACGCACGCCACATCGTGCTGCGCGAGGTCGGTGGGCCGGGCCAGGCCGCGCTCGGCCGCGCGCGCGTTTTGGTGATCGGGGCAGGCGGGCTCGGCGCGCCGGCGCTGATGTATCTCGCCGCCGCCGGCGTCGGCACGCTCGGCGTGATCGACGACGACACCGTGTCGCTCTCCAACCTGCAGCGTCAGGTGATCCACGCCACCCCCGATGTCGGCCGGTCCAAGGTCGACTCCGCCGCCGATCGCATCAATGCGCTCAACCCCCACGTCACGGTGCACCGCCACGTCGCGCGGCTCACCGCCGCCAACGCGCTGGCGCTGATCGCCGACTACGACATCGTCGCCGACGGCTCCGACAATTTCGCCACCCGCTACCTGGTGTCGGATGCCTGCTTTCTCGCCGGCAAGCCGCTGATCAGCGCCGCGCTCGGCGTGTTCGACGCCTCGCTCACCACGATCCGCGCCCATCAGCGCAATGCGGCGGGCGAGCCGAACCCGACTTATCGCTGCCTATTCCCGGAAGCGCCGCCGCCGGGCACGGTGCCGAGCTGCGAGGAGGCCGGCATTCTCGGCGCGCTCGCCGGCGTGGTCGGCTCGATGGTGGCGCTGGAGACGATCCGCGAGATCGTCGGCTTCGGCGAGAGCCTGGTGGGGCGGCTCTTGATGATCGACGCCCGCGCCATGCGGTTCGAAACGCTGCGCTATTCCCGCGATCCGGCCAATCCGCTGAACGGTGACGCGCCGACGATCACGGATCTCAGCGGGCACCGGTGATGTGATGTCGAGATTCCGGGTTCGTCGCTGCGCGACGCCCCGGAACGATGAACAGTGAGAGCCGTCATTCCGGGATGGCCCGAAGGGCCAGACCCGGAATCTCGCCAAGGTGCCCGGCCCTTCAGAAAATAAACCTTGTGTTGATGAACTTCGACTCGTGGTGCTGCACGATGTGATCGAGCAGCGCCTTGCTGGCGTCGGTCTGTTTCGCCGCGATCATCGAGCGGATCGAGAACGAGCGCAGCGCATCGCTCACCGACAGCGTGCCTTCGGCGGAATCCTTGCGGCCGGTGAACGGGAAGATGTCGGGGCCGCGCTGGCACTGGCAGTTGATGTTGACGCGGCAGACCTGGTTGACCAGCGGATCGACCAGCGTGCCGATGCGCTCGGGGCTGGAGGAAAAGATGCTGACCTGCTGGCCGTGCTCGGAGGTGATGACGTAGTCGAGCGCGGTCTCGATGTCGTCGAACGGCATCACCGGCACCACCGGACCGAACTGCTCCTCGCGGTAGAGCTTCATGCCCTCGCGCACCGGATAGACCACCGCCGGATAGAACAGCGTGTCGCAGGACGCGCCGCCGCCGTCGTTGACGACGCGCGCGCCTTTTTCCAGCGCATCGTCGACGCATTGCCGCATATAGGCGACCTTGTCCGGCTCCGGCAGCGGCGTGATGTTGACGCCGTCCTGCCACGGCATGCCGACCTTGAGTTTCGCCAGCGCGGCGACGAAGCGGCGCAGGAACTCGTCGGCGATGACGCGGTCGACCATCAGCATCTTCAGCGCGGTGCAACGCTGGCCGTTGAACGACAGCGCGCCGAGCAGGCATTCCTTGACGGCGAGGTCGAGATCGGCGTCGGCCAGCACGATGGCGGCGTTCTTGGCGTCGAGGCCGAGGATGGCGCGCAGCCGGTTGGCCTTGGGGTGCAGCTTCTTGAGGTGGTCGGCGACCTTGCTGGATCCGATCAGGGTCAGGGTGTTGACCTTGCCGGAGCCGAGCAGATACGGCACCACCACCTCGCCCTTGCCGTAGACGGTGTTGAGGACGCCGTTCGGGAAGGCGGAGGCGAAGGCTTCGAGCAGCGGCGCGAACAGCAGCACGCCGAAGCGCGGCGGCTTGAACAGCAGCGTGTTGCCCATGATCAGCGCCGGGATCAAGGTCGCGAAGGTCTCGTTGAGCGGATAGTTGTAGGGGCCCATGCACAGCACCACGCCGAGCGGGGTGCGGCGGATCTGGCCGATGGTGCCCTCGGCGACGATGAAGCGCGAGGCGTTGTTGTCGAGGTCGCGCAGCGCGTCGATGGTGGCGCGGATGTAGTCGACGGTGCGGTCGAATTCCTTCTCGGAATCGGCGAAGCTCTTGCCGATCTCCCACATCAGGAGTTCGACCACCTCGGCCCGGCGCGCCACCAGCTGTCTGGTGAAATTCTGCATGCAGCCGATGCGATCGGCCACCGTCATGGTCGGCCAGGCGCCGCGGCCGCTGTCACAGGCCGCGACCGCCGCCGCCAGCGCCGCTTCCGCTTCGGCGATGCCGCCGTGCGGCACGCTGCCGAGCACCACCGGGGTCAGGTTGCCGCCGGCGTCGCGGATGCGGATCGGCGAGACCACCGGCGCGCTGTCGCCGGTCCATGGCTGCAGCACGCCGCCGACCAGGGTGACGCGCTGGTGCAGCGGCGCGGCGCGGGTGTGCTGCGCCGGGATGTCGTCGGCGGTGGGGAACAGCTGTCTCAATGCGGCCTGGTCGATCATGGACACCCCTTTTCGGCGGCAGCTCACGCGAGCGATTCGCGTGAAATGGCACACTAACGCGGCGACAAGGGGAATTTGCGACACCGGGAGGGTGGAACTGCGCCTGGAACGGCCGGCACGCAGCCGGCCGTGATCAAAAATGCCGGCGCTGTTCGCTGCCAAACGGCGCGGCGGCCGCCGCGGCGAGGACGCCGTTCACAGCATGCTGGGCAGCACGCGGTCCGGCGGCTTGTGGCCGTCGAGGAAGGTGCGGATATTGATGATCACCTTTTCGCCCATCTCGACGCGGCCCTCGATGGTGGCCGAACCCATGTGCGGCAGCAGCACCACCTTGCCGTCGCGCGCCAGCCGCAGCAGTTTGGGGCTGACCGCGGGCTCGTGCTCGAACACGTCGAGACCGGCGCCGGCGATGTCGCCGGCCTCGATCAGCTTGGTCAGGGTTTCCTCGTCGATGATCTCGCCGCGCGCGGTGTTGACGATATAGGCGTCCTTGCGCACCAGCTTGAGGCGGCGCCCCGACAGCAGGTGAAAGGTGGCCGGCGTATGCGGGCAGTTGACCGAGATGATGTCCATGCGCGCCAGCATCTGGTCGAGGCTTTCCCAGTAGGTCGCGCCGAGCTGTTCCTCGATCTTCGGCGCCACCGGGCGGCGGTTGTGATAGTGGATCTGCAGGCCGAAGGCATGGGCGCGGCGGGCGACCGCCTGGCCGATCCGCCCCATCCCGATGATGCCGAGCCGCTTGCCGCCGATGCGGTGCCCCAGCATCCAGGTCGGCGACCACCCCGCCCAGTCCTTGCCTTCGGTGAGAATGGAGGCGCCTTCGGTGAGACGGCGCGGCACCGCGAGAATCAGCGCCATGGTCATGTCGGCGGTGTCTTCGGTCAGCACCTTGGGGGTGTTGGTGACGGTGATGCCCATGCCATGGGCCGCGGTCACATCGATGTTGTCGACGCCGTTGCCGAAATTGGCGATCAGCTTCAACCGGCGGTCGGGCTGGTTGAGCACCGCCTCGTCGACTTCGTCGGACACGGTGGGAACGAGGATGTCGGCGCTGCGCACCGCTTCGGCAAGCTGCTCCTGGCTCATGGGCTGGTCGTCGAGATTGAGCCGGGTGTCGAACAGCTCGCGCATCCGCGTTTCGATGCTGTCCGGCAGCTTGCGCGTGACGACTACCAGGGGTTTCTTTCGGACCGTCATCGTCATCGTTCCCGCGTGCTGCTGAGGCGGTGCCCTGGATCTGCATGTGGCATCAGCGCGACAGCCCTGCGTTTCCTAAAAGCATCCGCCCGTCGATTCAGGGCTCGTTAACCGGGCTGTCCGAAACTGCCGCTCCGGGCCCGTCACGAGCTCTGCTCGGCTCTTGTGGGTGATCCCATGGGGGTCCTCTCTAGCAGAAGGCCGGCTCAAGACAAGAACCCAGCAGGCGCGTCGCGCGGCGGGGACGGAAGGGGTGTCAGTCCGCCTCACGGCGGTGCGATGGGGATGCGGGATCAAGATCTCGGCAAGGGACAAGGCAATGGGGTTCAAGCGTTTTCTGGGTCCGCTGATGGCGGCGGCGGTGTTCTGCAACGCAACCGGCGGCTTCGCCGCGACCGCCAATGAAGTCGCGGGCGCGGTCAGCGGCCTGCCTGTTCCACGCTACGTCAGCCTGAAATCCGATCACGTCAATGTCCGCGGCGGACCGACCAAGGACAACGACGTCAGCTGGGTCTACACCAAGGCCGGACTGCCGGTGGAAGTTACCGCCGAGTTCGAGAACTGGCGCCGGGTGCGCGATTCCGAAGGCGCCGAAGGCTGGGTCTACCACTCGCTGCTGTCGGGCCGGCGCACCGCGGTGGTCACCCTGAAGTCCAAGGACGATCTCGCCCCGCTCTATGACCGGGCCGATTCGGCCAGCGCCGTGGCGGCGCGACTGCAGTCGGGCGTGGTCGCCTCGGTGAAGCGTTGCGCCTCGGGCTGGTGCCGCATCACCGGATCGGGCTTCGACGGCTGGATCGAGCAGCAGCGGCTGTGGGGCGTCTACGCCGACGAGAAGATCGACTAGGGATCTGCGCCCTTCTCGTCATGGCGAGGAGACGCCCTCAGGCAGGAAAAAGCCCGGCGCATGTGATGCCCGGGCTCCCTACAAGCAAATGCAAGCGAACAGCAGCCTCAGCGCACCTTGCGCAGGCGCACCACCATGTCGATGCGGGAGATCTCGTAGCCCTCCGGCACCTCGGGCAATTTCTGCAACATCAAGTGCGGATCGGGGATGTCGACCAGCTCGTGGTTGCCTTCCATGTAGAAATGGTGATGGGCGCTGACATTGGTGTCGAAATAGGTCTTGGCGCCGTCGACGCTGACCTGGCGTAGCAGCCCGGCCTCGGTAAGCTGATTCAGGGTGTTGTAGACGGTGGCGAGCGACACCGGCACCTTGGCTTGCGTGGCTTCCTCGTACAGCATTTCCGCGGTCAGGTGACGGTCGCCCTTGCCGAACAACAGCCAGCCCAGCGCCATCCGCTGCCGGGTCGGACGCAGGCCCACCGATTGCAGCAGTTCGTTGACGTCGTGCCACGGACACCCCGTCAAGCTCGGGGCGCGCACGGTTCCAGTCGATTTTTCAGCGGTCAGCTCGCCAGCGGTTAAGTCACTCATTTTGCAACGGTAAAAACACCCACCCTGTACACGCCTTGGATTGCTGGCAGTATAGGAACGCATGCACTTACATGCAAGTACGACGCAACTGCTGGAGCCGGACCGCTGCCATGCGCCCGGTATCCCGACCCACCATCCTGGCGATGTGGTGAACCGGGACACTAGCCCTTTGATCCGAAGCGACTTTGCCGGCTCCAAGCCGTGTGTTAGAGCGAGCCCGCGGCGGCGCGGCGCCACCACCCCGGCAGTTGCTGCGGGGGCAATCGGGCCGGCCGGGTCGGGGAATTCAGAGGCAGCGGTTTCCGCTTCGAGCAAGGTCGCTCTGTGGCTGGATTCTCAACAACTTAAGAGGTCATCGCGGGATGTTCGAACAGCGCAGCAGTTATGACTATGAGGATTTGCTGGCCTGCGCCCGGGGCGAGATTTTCGGACCCGGTAACCCGGAGCTGCCGCTGCCTCCGATGCTGATGTTCGACCGCATCACCGAAATCAACGAGACTGGCGGCGAGTTCGGCAGGGGACTGATTCGGGCCGAGCTCGAGGTGAAGCCGGAGCTGTGGTTTTTCGGCTGCCATTTCAAGGGCGACCCGGTGATGCCGGGCTGTCTCGGGCTCGACGCGCTGTGGCAGATGGTGGGTTTTTTCCTGGGCTGGACCGGCGGCCAGGGCCGCGGGCGGGCGCTGGGCTTGAGCGAATTGAAGCTGGCCGGCCAGGTTCTGCCCAATGTCACCAAGGTCGAGTACAACATCGACATCAAGCGGGTCATGCGCTCGAAACTGGTGCTTGGTATTGCTGACGGGTGGCTTTCCGCGGATGGAGAAATTATCTATCGCGCGAAGGATTTGAAGGTCGGGCTGTTCCAGCAAGCCGCGCCGATGCCGCCGGCAGCGTAGCGGGACTGGAATTGTCCGCCGAGCAATCAAACGATGACCGCGGCCACGACAGGGCGGCATCACATTTTTATCGAGAGTGAGGGAACATCATGAGGCGGGTTGTGGTCACGGGGATGGGAATCGTCTCCTCGATCGGAAACAACACTCAGGAAGTGCTTTCGAGCCTGCATGATGCGAAGTCCGGCGTCTCGCGCGCCGAGAAGTTCGCCGAGCTTGGCTTCCGGTGCCAGGTGCAGGCCGCGCCGACGCTCAACCCGGCCGAGGTGG
This sequence comes from Xanthobacteraceae bacterium, assembly GCA_052326245.1. Lineage (GTDB taxonomy): Bacteria > Pseudomonadota > Alphaproteobacteria > Rhizobiales > Xanthobacteraceae > Bradyrhizobium_A. The sequence goes on from JBKQQE010000336.1 coordinate 6,343, forward strand.
TGGACCGGCGCGCCATGCGCTTCCTCGGCGAGGGCGCCGCGTGGAATCACGTCGCCATGGAGCAGGCGATCCGCGATGCGGGGCTTGAAGAGGGCGAGGTCTCCAACGTCCGCACCGGCATCATCATGGGATCGGGCGGGCCGTCGACCCGCACCATCGTCGAATCCGCGGACATCACCCGCAGCAAGGGCCCCAAGCGGGTCGGCCCGTTCGCGGTGCCGAAGTCGATGTCGTCGACCGCTTCCGCCACGCTCGCAACCTGGTTCAAGATCAAGGGCGTGAACTATTCGATCTCGTCGGCCTGCGCGACCTCGAATCACTGCATCGGCAACGCCTACGAGACCATCCAGATCGGCAAGCAGGACCGCATCTTCGCCGGCGGCTGCGAGGAGCTCGACTGGACGCTGGCGGTGATGTTCGACGCCATGGGCGCCATGACCTCGAAATTCAACGCCACGCCGGCGACCGCGTCGCGCGCCTACGACGTCAACCGCGACGGCTTCGTCATCGCCGGCGGCGCCGGCGTGCTGGTGCTCGAGGAGATCGAAGTCGCGAAGGCGCGCGGCGCCCGGATCTACGGCGAGATCGTCGGCTATGGCGCCACCTCGGACGGCTACGACATGGTGGCGCCCTCGGGCGAGGGTGCCGAGCGCTGCATGCGCATGGCGCTCGCGACCGTGAAGACGCCGATCGACTATATCAACCCCCACGCCACCTCGACGCCGGCCGGCGACCCGCCGGAAATCAACGCCATCCGCAACATCTTCGGCGCCGGCGAGAAATGCCCTCCGATCGCCGCGACGAAATCGCTGACCGGGCATTCGCTCGGCGCCACCGGCGCGCAGGAGGCGATCTATTCGCTCTTGATGATGAACAACGGCTTCATCTGCGAGAGCGCCAACATCCAGGAACTCGACCCGATCTTCGCCGACATGCCGATCGTGCGGCGGCGGATCGACAACGCCAAGGTCGGCACCGTGCTGTCGAACTCGTTCGGCTTCGGCGGCACCAATGCCACGCTGGTGTTCAAACGGATGGATGCCTAGACCCCCGGGCCGCGCGGCGATCCGGGCCGCAACATCACCGGGCGGCGCCGCCCGTCAGCTTAGATCAAGGGAGGAATACGGCATGCCATCGCTCATGCAGGGCAAACGCGGGCTGATCATGGGGGTCGCCAACGACCACTCGATCGCCTGGGGCATGGCCAGGACGCTGGCGGCCCATGGCGCCGAGCTGGCGTTCACCTATCAGGGCGACGCGCTCGGCAAGCGGGTCAAGCCGCTCGCCCAGTCGCTGAACTCGCAGCTGGTGCTGCCCTGCGACGTCGAGGACATCGCCAGCGTCGACGCCGTGTTCGAGGCGCTGCAGCAGAGCTGGGGCACGCTGGATTTCCTGATCCACGCCATCGGCTTCTCCGACAAGAACGAGCTGCGCGGCCGCTATGCCGACACCACGCGCGCGAACTTCTCCCGCACCATGCTGATCTCGTGCTTCTCCTTCACCGAGGTGACCAGGCGCGCGGCGGCGATGATGCCGTCCGGCGGGTCGATCATCACCCTGACGTTCGGCGCCTCGGAGCGCTCGATGCCGAACTACAACGTCATGGGCGTCGCCAAGGCGGCGCTGGAAGCCTCGGTGCGCTACCTCGCCGCCGACTTCGGCAGCCAGAACATCCGCGTCAACGCCATCTCCGCCGGTCCGGTGCGCACGCTGGCGGGCGCCGGCATCGGCGACTCCCGCGCCATGTTCGGCTTCATGGAGAAGAACTCGCCGCTCGGCCGCGCCGTCACGCTCGACGAACTCGGCGGCTCGGCGCTGTATCTGCTCTCCGAGCTGTCGGGCGGCGTCACCGGCGAGGTCCACTACGTCGATTCCGGCTACAACACCGTGCTGATGCCGCGGCTCGACGCGCTGAAGGCCGGCGACGCCTGACCGCGCGCGGCGAAGCCGCTACGCGGCGAGCGCCTGCGCCCGCTGGAACGCCGGACGCGCCGTACAGCGATCGAGATAGCGCTCGAAGGCCGGACGCGTCGGCGCCATCTTGAACAGCCGGACCGCGAAATTCAGGGTCGATCCGACCGCGATGTCGGCGGCGGAGAAGCTGTCGCCGAGCAGCCACGGGCCGTCGGCGAGGGCCTGGTCGAGCACGTCGAAGACCTGCGTCGCCTCGCCCCAGCCGGCGCTGACCGGCGGCATCTGGATCCTGGTGGCAAGCTGCACCATCGCCGGTTCGATACAACTCGGCGCGAAGAACAGCCACTGCAGATAGCGCGCGCGCTTCGGATCGTCCGCCGATGGCGCAAGGCCGGCCTCCGGGCAGCGATCGGCGACATAGGCACAGATCGCCGCGGCCTCGCCGAGCTTCGCCTCGCCGTCCTGCAGCGCCGGCACCTTTCCCATCGGGTTGACGGCGAGGAAGTCGGCGGCCTTCTGCGCGCCCGTGGTGATGTCGACCAGCACCCGTTCGTAGGGACGTCCGACCTCTTCCATCAGCCAAAGCGCGGAAAACGAACGGCTGCGCGGCGCGTAGAACAGCTTCATCATGGCGGGCCCTCGACGACGATCGGTGCGCGGGCACCATCCCAGATTTCGGCGTGATACGAAAGAGCGCACGCCGGTTCCCGCCGCGCCATCCCCGAGCGCAAATCGGCATAGGGGGCGACCTTTTGGGTCGCACCCCTGCCACACCACCCGGCATGCGGGTCCGCACCGGGCGGTTCGAGAAGTTGAGGTCATGAGAGCCGGGGAAGTCCCAGCCGAT
>JBKQQE010000337.1:0-4598 GCA_052326245.1 Xanthobacteraceae bacterium
TGGACCATCTCGACGAGCTCGAGGCGCAAAGCATCTACATCTTTCGCGAGGCTTTCGCGCGGCTGAAAAAGCTCGCGCTGCTGTGGTCGCTCGGCAAAGATTCCAACGTCATGATCTGGCTCGCGCGCAAGGCGTTTTTCGGCAAGGTGCCGTTCCCCGCGCTGCACGTCGACACCGGCAAGAAATTTCCGGAGATGTATCGCTTCCGCGACCGCTACAGCGCGGAATGGGGACTCGACCTGAAGGTCGATCCCTGCCCGCCGCTGGAGACCATCGACCCGACCCTGCCGCCGGCGGCGCGCTCGGCCGCGCGCAAGACCGAAGGCCTCAAACTGGCGCTGGCCAAATACGGCTTCGACGGCGTGATCGCCGGCATCCGCCGCGACGAGGAGGCGACGCGCGCCAAGGAGCGGGTGTTCTCGCCGCGCGGCACCGAAGGCGGGTGGGACGTGCGCGACCAGCCGCCTGAATTCTGGGACCAGTTCAACGCCTCGCCGCCGCCCGGCGCGCATCTGCGGGTGCATCCGATCCTGCACTGGACCGAGGCCGACATCTGGGCCTACACCCAGCGCGAGAATATTCCGATCATTCCGCTGTACCTGTCCCGCGAGGGCAAGCGCTACCGCTCGCTGGGCGACCAGGACATCACGTTCCCGGTGGCCTCCAACGCCGCGACCATCGAGGAAATTCTCAAGGAGCTCGCGAGCACCAAGGTGCCGGAGCGCGCCGGCCGCGCGCTCGACCACGAAACCGAAGACGCTTTCGAGCGGCTGCGGGTCTCGGGCTATCTCTGATCACCAGGAACTAGCATGACCATCGCAGTCTCAAATCTCACTCCCGTCGCGACACCGCGCACGGTCCAGCGTCCGCAAGTCCGCATCGTCATCGTCGGCCATGTCGATCACGGCAAGTCGACGCTGGTCGGCCGGCTGCTGCATGAAACCGGCAGCCTGCCCGAGGGCAAGCTCGAGATGCTGAAGACGGTCAGCGCGCGGCGCGGCATGCCGTTCGAATGGTCGTTTCTGCTCGACGCGCTGCAGACCGAGCGCGACCAGGGCATCACCATCGACACCACCCAGATCCGCTTTCGCACGCCCTCCCACGACATCGTGCTGATCGACGCCCCCGGCCACGCCGAATTCCTGCGCAACATGATTACCGGCGCCTCGCAGGCCGACGCGGCGGTGCTGATCATCGACGCGCTGGAGGGCGTCCGCGACCAGACCCGGCGCCACGGCTACCTGCTGCACCTGCTCGGGGTCCGCCAGGTCGCCGTCGTCATCAACAAGATGGACCGCGTCGATTTCGCGAAGGCGCGCTTCGACGAGATCTCTGCCGACATCACCTCCTATCTCGCCGAGATCGGCGTCAAGCCGACCGCAGTGGTTCCGATCTCGGCGCGCGACGGCGACGGCGTCGCCGCGCGCACGCCCGCCATCGCCTGGTATTCCGGCCCAACGGTGGTGGACGCGCTCGACGCGCTGATCCCGGCGCGGCCGCTCGACGAACTGGCGCTGCGGCTGCCGGTGCAGGCGATCTACAAGTTCGACGACCGGCGCATCGTCGCCGGCCGCATCGAATCCGGCAGCCTGATCGCCGGCGACGAAATCGTCATCATGCCGGCGGGCAAGATCGCGAAGATCCGCTCGGTCGAAAGCTGGCCGGTGACGCCGCTATTGACCCGCCAGCACGCCGGCCGCTCGGTCGGCATCACGCTCGACCGCGAGCTGTTCCTCGAACGCGGCGACGTCATCTCGCACGCGGCGGCGCCGCGCGACACGCGCCGGCTGCACGCGCGGGTGTTCTGGCTGCACGACGCCCCGCTGAAGGCCGGCGCAACGATCCTGGTGCGGCTCGGGACCAAGGATACGCGCGCCACCGTGGTCGCGATCGCCAATGCGGTCGATCCGGGGGACCTGGCCAGCGTCGGCACCGACGCCATCGCGCGCAACCATGTCGGCGACATCGATATCTCGCTGGCGCAGCCGGTCGCCGTCGATCCCTATGCGGAGAACGCCCGCACCGGGCGGCTGGTGATCGAGATCAACGGCCGTATCGCCGGCGGCGGTCTGGTGCTGAGCGTCGACGCCGGCGAGCGCGCCGCGCCGGTCGACATCGTTCCGGTGGAATCCTCGCTGCGGCCCGAAGAGCGCTCCGCGCGGTTCGGCCACGGCGGCGCCGTGGTCTGGCTCACCGGACTGCCGGGAGCGGGCAAGTCGACGCTCGCCCGCGCGCTGGAGCGCCGGCTGTTCAACCGCGGCGGCTCGCCGGTGCTGCTGGATGGCGACACCCTGCGGGCCGGGCTCAACAGCGATCTCGGCTTCTCGCCGCACGACCGCACCGAGAACATCCGCCGCCTCGCCGAGATCGCGGCGCATCTGGCGCGCAACGGCCATATCGCCATCGTCGCGGCGGTGTCGCCGGCGGCCGAGGACCGGGCGCAGGCGCGCCGGATCGGCGACGAATTGTTCCGCGAAGTGTATGTCGCGACCCCCGCGGAAGTGTGCGAGAGCCGTGACCCCAAGGGGCACTATGCCAAGGCACGCGCAGGCGCCCTGACCGGGTTCACCGGGATCGGGCAGGACTATCAGCCCCCGACGCAGGCGGAGCTGACGCTCGACACCTCGGAACGCTCGACCGTCGAGGGTGTCGACGAGATCGAACGGATGCTGATCGCCACCAGCATCCTGTTCACCGAGGTGTCGGACCTCGCCGCCAATATCTAGGGATCTGGCTTGGTGCGAAGGTATGGCTTTCGGCATCGAAAGCCCCTTCTCTTCCCCCCGGCTTAGGCGCTAAAAACAGCCCTTGAACCCCGTCTGCCTAGTGCGGTGGATTTACCACCGGCTGGGCGGACGGGGTGCTGCTTTGCCTGCCCGTTTCTGCCGAGGCGGAACCGGCGTCGCCTGCAGACCAGATGCAAGCCCTTGACTCGAATGAGTTTTACGGCTGCCTGTAGCCGTATCCGGCTGCTGTGGTGTCGCGGATGCGCCGGCCCGGCCTCTCAAACCCGTTCCCAGTCCTGCCTCGCGAGACCCCAACATGAAGCGCATCGAAGTCCATGGATTGAAAGTCGCGGCCCCGCTGGCCGAATTTATCGCCGCGGAAGCGACGCCCCGAACCGGGATCACCCCCGATGCCTTCTGGGCGGGACTTGCGGGCATCGTGCGCGATCTCGCCCCCCGCAATCGGGAATTGCTGGCGCTGCGCGACACCCTGCAGCAGCGCATCGACGACTGGCACCGCGCGCATAAGGGCAAGGCCTTCGATGCGGGGGCCTACACCGCGTTTCTGCAGGAGATCGGCTACCTGTTGCCGGAGCCCGCCACCCACGAGGTCAAGACCGCCAACATCGATCCCGAGATCAGCCAGATCTGCGGGCCGCAGCTGGTCGTGCCGCTCACCAATGCGCGCTATGCCCTCAACGCGGCGAACGCCCGCTGGGGCAGCCTCTATGACGCGCTGTACGGTACCGACGCCATCCCCCACGACGCCGGCGAGAGCAAGAAGGGCTACGACAGGGCGCGGGGCGCGAAAGTCATCGCGCGGGCCAAGGCCTTCCTCGACCAGGCGGCGCCGCTGGCATCGGCAAGCCACGCCGACGCAGCGGCCTACGTCGTCGACGGCAGCGAACTGAAGATCAAGCTCGCCGGCGGCGGACAGACCACGCTGCGGCACCCCATGCAGTTCGCGGGCTATCGCGGCGCCGCCGCGACGCCGACCGCAATCCTGCTGGTCAACCACGGCCTGCACGCCGAAATCGACATCGACCGCGCCCACGCCATCGGCAAGGACGATCCGGCCGGCGTTGCCGACGTCATCCTCGAGGCGGCGGTCAGCACCATTCTCGACATGGAAGACAGCGTCGCCGCCGTCGACGCCGAGGACAAGGTGCTGGTCTATCGCAACACGCTCGGCCTGATGAACGGCTCGCTCGCCGCCGATTTCGAAAAGGGCGGCAAGACGCTGCAGCGCAAATTGAACGAGGACCGGCTCTATACCTCGCCCGCCGGCAAGGAGGTCAGGCTGCATGGCCGCAGCCTGCTGTTGATGCGCAATGTCGGCCATCACATGTACACCGACGCGGTGCTGGACAGCACGGGCCAGGAAATCCCCGAGGGCCTGCTCGACGCCGCGGTCGCCGGCCTGTTGGCAATGCACGACCTCAAGGGCCTGTCGACCTCCCGCAACAGCCGCGCCGGCTCGGTCTATATCGTCAAGCCGAAGATGCACGGTCCCGACGAGGTCAAGCTGACCTGCGACCTGTTCGGCCGGGTCGAGGCGATGCTGGGGCTGCCGGCCAACACGCTCAAGGTCGGCATCATGGACGAGGAGCGCCGCACCACCGTCAATCTCAAGGCCTGCATCCAGGTGGCCTCGGAGCGCATCGTGTTCATCAACACCGGCTTCCTCGACCGCACCGGCGACGAGATCCATACCTCGATGGAAGCCGGCCCGATGATCCGCAAGAACGACATGAAGCACACGCCGTGGATCAAGGCCTACGAGGACCAGAACGTCGATATCGGCCTGGCCTGCGGGCTGCGCGGCAAGGCGCAGATCGGCAAGGGCATGTGGGCGGCGCCCGACCGCATGGC
>JBKQQE010000338.1:0-4900 GCA_052326245.1 Xanthobacteraceae bacterium
TCCGCTCGCGGTTTCAAGGACCGCGGTGGAACGTCAGTATTTACCTAATACGCCTGAGAGATTTCTCCAAGCCTCCAGAACGTCAAGGATTTCGGATTCTGTGGTGGACCAGCCCAGGCTTAGCCGGACCGCACCTTCCGCGAGGGGCCCCGGCACACCCATGGCGGCCAGGACATGGGAGGCGGTGACCCGGCCCGACGAGCAGGCAGCCCCCGCGGACACCGCAATTCCGGCCAAATCGAAGCCAATCACCGCGGTTTCGGCGCGAAGACCGCGCCGCGCAAAAAGGGTGGTATTCGGTAACCGTTCAATGCCCTCGGAGAAAACCATGAGACCCGGGTAACTCTTGAGGCCGTCCTCGAGCAGACGCCGCAGCCGAAGCATATGGGCGATTTCGGCCGGCGCGCCGGCCGTCGCAGCGGCGACGGCCGCTCCGAAGCCAGCGATTCCGACCACATTCTCGGTTCCCGCGCGGCGACCGCGCTCCTGGCCGCCGCCCGTGATCAAAGGCGCGCGAGCCGCGATCCCGGCCCGGCTGATCAAAGCGCCCACGCCCTTCGGACCGCCCACCTTGTGCCCCGAAACGGTCAGAAAATCTGCGCCCAGGGCGTTGATCGTAAATGATCTTCTTCCAATTCCCTGGACCGCATCGACATGCAGCAGGGAACCTGCCGCATGAACCAGCGCGGCAATCTCGGCGATCGGCTGAACCGCCCCGGTCTCGTTGTTGGCCAGCATCACCGACACCAGGGCGGGCGGCCCGCCACCGAGCTGACGCCGCAGGTCGGCGAGGTCAACCATCCCGGTGGCTTCCACGGCCACGCGACTGATCTGTCCGGGGCCAAACCGACCGCCTGCCAGCACGGACGGGTGCTCGATGGCCGAGGTCACCAGGCGCTCGACGCCGGTCCCTCCACCGCCCTGGGAAGGCGTGAGGGCCAGCGCATTGGCCTCGGTACCGCCCGAAGTGAACACAACATTGGCCGGATCCGCGCCAACGGCGGCAGCGACGGCCGCCCTTGCCTGCTCGACCAGCCTGCGCGCGGCACGCCCCTCCTCGTGGATCGAGGACGGATTCCCGAAACAGTCCCACGCCGCAGCCATCGCAGTCCGCGCCTCCGGGCGTAGCGGCGTCGTGGCATTCCAGTCGAGATAGATCCGCGTTTGCGTCATTCCGTCCGATTCCGTGGTCTGCCTATGCCATATGACGATTTTCCCAGCCCCTCAAACCCGGAGGGACCGCGCCGCGCGCAATATGCTTGCTTTTCGCCCCTCGCCCCATGTTAGAACGCGGCCTCTACGCATCCGGCGTCGGGTGCCGAGAGCTCCCGGCGAGCCGGACCGGCTCTTGATGGCATGGCCCTGGGGTCCAGCATCGCCCGTCGCTCCGGTATTGAGGAATCCGAATGCCCGAAGTCATTTTCACCGGTCCAGCTGGCCGGCTCGAAGGTCGCTACCACCCGGCCAAGCAAAAGAACGCGCCGATCGCGATGGTGCTGCATCCGCACCCGCAATTCCACGGCACGATGAACCACCAGATCGTCTACCAGGTCTACTATTCGTTCGTGGCGCGGGGCTTCTCGGTGCTGCGGTTCAACTTCAGGGGCGTCGGCCGCAGCCAGGGCTCCTTCGACCACGGCACCGGCGAGCTTTCGGACGCCGCTGCGGCGTTGGACTGGGCCCAGACCATCAATCCCGAAGCCCGCGCCTGCTGGGTCGCCGGTTTTTCGTTCGGCGCGTGGATCGGGATGCAGCTCCTGATGCGGCGTCCCGAGGTGGAGGGGTTCATCTCGATCGCCCCGCCGGCCAATCTCTATGATTTTTCGTTTCTCGCCCCCTGCCCATCCTCCGGGCTGATCGTGCACGGCGACAAGGACATCGTGGTGCCGCAGAAGGACGTCAACACGCTGGTCGAGAAGCTCAAGACCCAGAAAGGCATCGTGATCGACCATCAGGTGATTCCGGGAGCCAATCACTTCTTCGACGGCAAGCTGGAACCGCTGATGGAATCGGTGACGTCCTATCTCGACATGCGGCTCGCCAACGTTCGTTGATCGGCCGATCGCAGGATTGCCACGCCGCAGACGACCTCACCGCCGCGGCGCCGGCGTCATGCCGCAGGCGCGTCGAGTTGCGTCAGGTAGGCGCCAAGCTTCGCCATGAAGGCCCGCAACCGCGCCGGATAATCCTCGCCGACCGCCGCGCGCACCGACGGGCGCTGTGACAATCGCGCCCGCCAGGCGCTGAGCTTCGGCTTGTTGGCGAACAGGCCGAAATCGCCGATCCGGTCGATCACGTCGAAATAGCGAAATACCGGGGCAAATGCCGCGTCGACCAGCGAAAAGCTGCCGCCACCGAACCACGGCGTGGCGCCGAGCCGCGCTTCCACCCGGCTGAATTTCTGCTCCAGCGCCTGGACCTTGAGGCGAAAGGTCGGCTCGTCCTTCGCCGTTTGCAGGCCCCAGATGTCGGCCAGCACCGCCGAGCTGAACTCGATCCAGGCCCTGTGCTCGGCCCGCGCCAGCGGATCGGACGGGTGCAACGGGTGCGGCTGGGTTTCTTCGAGGTATTCCAGAATCACCGCCGATTCGAAGATCGGCGTGCCGTCGACCAGCAGCACCGGCGTCTTGCCGAGCGGCGAGACCGCGAGGAACCAGTCCGGTTTGTGCTCGAGGTCGATGTCGACCCGCTCGAACGACACCCCCTTCTCGGTCAGCGCGATCACGGCGCGCTGCACGTAGGGGCACAGCTTGTGGCTCACGAGTTTCAGGTGGTGCTCCGCCATGGCGTCGTCTCCGGCTCGCCCGCATCGATCAATGCATTTGCATTATCTTAGATGCAACTGCATCAATCTGTCAATGCGGTGTGGCCGTACGCGGGGCCGTTCACGGGCGGGCCATCACCCCCCCGGTCATCGGCTGCGCCACCCCGGTGGTCGCGGGATAGCTCAGCGGCAGTCCTTGCAGGCTGCGTGCGGCAAGAAAAGCGAATGCCTGCGCCTCGATGGCGTCACCGGCCCATCCCAGCGCGTCCGCGACTTCCACCCGTGCAGGCTCGAGCCGGCGCCGCAGCATGCGGACCATGGCCGGATTGCGGGCACCGCCGCCGGCGACGATCCAGCTGTGGGGGACCTTCGGCAGATGCGGCACGACGCGCGCGATCGCCTCCGCGGTCAGCGCCGTCAGCGTCGCCGCGCCGTCGGTCAGCGCGATATCCGGCAAAACCAGGCCCGCGAATTCGTTGCGGTCGAGCGACTTCGGCGGCCGGGCCGCGAAGAACGGGTGCTGCAGGGCCCGCTCGATCCAGCCGGCGTCGGGGGTTCCCTGCGACGCCAACCGGCCGTCATTGTCGAAGGCCTGTCCGGTTGCCCGGAACACATAGTCATCGAGCAGCGCATTGCCCGGCCCGGTGTCACAGGCCATCAGCGTCTCGCTGCCGTCGATGTAGGTGATGTTCGACACCCCGCCGATATTGACGACGACCACGGGCCCGTCCCGGCCGAGCGCGTTGGCGAGGGCGCGATGATAGACCGGCACGAACGGCGCGCCCTGGCCCCCGGCGGCAACGTCGGCGGCGCGAAAGTCATGCATGACCGGAATATGGATCGCGCGGGCCAGCGCCTGGGCGTCGCCGATCTGCACGGTGATCCGCTGGTCGGGCCGATGCAGCACGGTCTGCCCGTGGAATCCCACGATGTCGACGTCTTCCCGCGCGATTTGGTGCTGGGCGGTAAAGGCGGCCACCGCCTCGGCGTGGGCGACGGTCACCGCCCACTCGGCCCGCGCCAGCACGCCCGGACGATCGTTTCGGTTGGTGAGGCTAGCGGCATCCGCCAGGGCGTGACGCAGCAGTTCGCGCTCCTGCGCGCAGTAGGGGCGGTACCCCGATGGCCCGAACGCGGTCACCTGCCGGCCGTCGGTTTCGATCAGGGCAATGTCCACCCCGTCCAAGGAGGTGCCACTCATCAAACCGATCGCAGTCATGACCATGGCAACGGCCTCGCCGGCAAAGGTCGGCAAAACATGCAACTGCAACCCGGCACGCCGCGCCGCGACCACGTGCCCTGGAGGCCCGAGGGGCCCCGATTGCCGAACCTAACCTTGTATCGCACTTCTACATCTTATAATGCCACAGAAAGCGAACGCGCGGCAGCCCGCGGGCGAGAACGTTGTTCAGGGCGGTTACCAGCTGGTCAAGCAGATTTAAGAAACATGGCGGCATTCAAATCCGAATTTCTGAACGTGCTGCAGGATCGCGGCTTCATCCACCAGGTCTCGGAACCCGAGGCGCTGGATGCCCTGGCCGCGAAGGGACCGATCACGGGCTATATCGGTTTCGACTGCACCGCACCGTCGCTGCATGTCGGCTCCCTGCTGCCCATCATGATGCTGCACTGGATGCAGCAGACCGGGCATCGTCCGATCGCGCTGATGGGCGGCGGCACCACCCGCGTCGGCGACCCGTCCGGCAAGGACGAAGCCCGCAAGATCCTGAGCGACGCGGACATCGCCGGCAATCTTGCCGGCATCCGCACCGTTTTCGACCGGTTTCTGACCTTCGGCGACGGCAAGACGGACGCCTTGATGGTCAACAACAACGACTGGCTGGCGCCGCTCAACTACATCGATTTCCTTCGCGACGTCGGCAAGCATTTCTCCGTCAACCGCATGCTGGCGTTCGACAGCGTCAAGCTGCGGCTGGAGCGCCAGCACGAACTGTCGTTTCTCGAATTCAACTACATGATCCTGCAGGCGTACGACTACGTCGAGCTCTACAAGCGGACCGGCTGCGTGCTGCAGATGGGCGGCTCCGACCAGTGGGGCAACATCGTCAGCGGCATCGATCTCGGCCGCCGGCTGCACGGAGCGCAGTTCTTCGCGCTGACCGCGCCGCTGATCAC
>JBKQQE010000339.1:0-7206 GCA_052326245.1 Xanthobacteraceae bacterium
CCGATCCGGAAAAGATCAATGCCGCGATCGCCAAGACCGACAAGACCTACGTGGTCGGACCGATCAAGTTCGATGCCGATCACACCGCCAAGCTGCCGATCGTTGCACTGCAATGGCAGAGCGGCAAACCCGTGATCGTCTGGCCAAAGGCCGCCAAAACCGGCAACTTCATGTTCCCGCTGCCCTGACCGCGCAAGGCCAACGCAACATGCCCGACATCGGCGTCATCTTGAGCACGATCGTTGCGGGCGTGTTGCTCGGCGGGATCCTCGCCCTCACCGCGCTCGGACTTTCGATCGTGCTGGGCGTGATGCGGCTGGTCAATCTCGCCCATGGCGATTTCCTGGTGGTCGGCGCCTATGCCGGCCTGTTCTTTCTGCAGTACAGCGGCATCGATCCCCTGCTCGGCCTGCCGGTGGTGGCGATCCTCGTCGGCGTGCTCGCCATCCCGCTCTACCGGTTGCTGCTGGCGCCGCTCGCCGAACGCGGCGCCGAGGCGCAGATGATGACGATGTTCGCGGTGTCGATCATTCTCGAAAACGCCTTCGTGCTCGCCTTCAGCGCCGACACCCGTTCGATCGCGCGCGACTATGCCACCTTTCCGCTCACCCTCGGTCCGGTCACCGTCCCCTTGATCTATCTGATCGGCTTCGCCATCTCGGTTGCCCTGATCCTCGCGGTGCACTGGCTGGTATCGGCCACGGCGTTCGGCCGCGACCTGCGCGCCAGCGCCGTCGATGCGCAGGCCGCTGCAACGCTGGGTGTCGACGTCAAGCGCGTCCAGATGCTCACCTTCGCGCTCGGCGCGGCCTGCGCCGGCGTCGGCGGCACGCTGATCGGCGCCGCGTTCCAGTTCGGGCCGTCCAGCGGCGGGGCCTATCTCCTCAACAGCCTCGCCGTCGTCGTGCTTGGAGGGCTCGGCAACGTGCTGGGCACCCTGGTCGGAGGCGTCGCGCTGGGAGCCCTGCAGAGCGTCGGCGGCCTGACGCTGGGCGACGGCTACCGCGACGTGGTGGGCATGGCGCTGTTCCTGCTCGTGCTCGCGTTTCGGCCCGACGGCTTTCTCTCCCGGGGACGGACATGAGTGCCGCGTCGCCCGTGCAGGCCGCGAACGCCCCGAGCCGCGGCATCGCCGAGGTCGCGGCGCTGGTCGTCGCCCTCGCGGCGCTGTGGTTCGCGCCCGACTTCGCCGACGATTACTGGCTGCAGCTCGGCTTTCGCATCTGCGTTTTTCTCGCACTTGCCCAGGGCTGGAACCTGATGGCCGGTTCAGCGGGGCTGGTCTCGCTGGGCACATCCTGTTTTGTCGGACTGGGGGCCTATGTGGCGTTCGGCCTGCTCAACAAGCTCGACCTCCCGCTGCCGCTGGCGCTCGCGGCCTGCGCGGTTGCGGGCGGCGCGCTCGCCGCCGCAGTGTCGCCGGCGCTGTTCCGGCTGCGCGGCCTCTATTTCACCGTGGGCACGCTGGCGCTGGCTGAACTGCTGCGGCTCTTGATGGTCAATATCAGCACCTTCGGCGGCGCCACCGGCATTTTCCTGCAGAACGACCCGCCGCCGCTGCCCGTGCTGTTTCGCTATGCGCTTGCGGTGGCGTTCGTCGCCTCGGTCGCGATCACGCTCTGCGCCCGGACCCGGGCCTCGGTGATCCTGCGCGCGGTTCGCGACGACGAGGACGCCGCGGCGCAGATGGGCGTTCGGCCCTATCGCGTCAAGCTCGGCGCGTTCGTCCTCGCCAGCGCGCTGGGCGCCATGGCCGGCGGCGTCCAGGCGATCAAGCTCGGCGCCATCGAACCCTACGGCATGTTCGGGCTGCAATGGTCGATCGACGTGCTGTCGATCGTCATCATCGGCGGCGTCGGGCTGCGGCTCGGGCCGCTGGTCGGCGCGCTGTTCGTGGTAGGGCTCGGCGAGGCGCTGGCTGACTACCCCGAGGCGCATATCGCCATCGCCGGCGTGATCCTGATCGTGCTGATCCGTTTCGCTCCGCACGGTGTCGTCGGCCTCGCGGCAGGGCTGCGGCTACCCAGGCGGGCGCCGGCATGACCTACATGGACACACCGCCGCTGCTCGAAGTGAGCGGCCTCGTCAAGCGCTATGGCGGGCTCGTCGCCATCGATCGCGTCGATCTTCAACTGCGTCCCGGCACCATCACCGGGGTGATCGGTCCCAATGGCGCGGGCAAGTCGACGCTGATCGGGCTGATCGGCGGCGCCATCGCGCCCAGCGAAGGAGCCATCCGGCTGGACGGACGTAACGTGTCACGGCTTCCCGCCTCCGAACGGGCCCGTGCCGGCATCGGCCGCACCTACCAGATCCCGCGTCCGTTCCTCGACATGTCGGTCGCGGAAAACCTGGAAGTGGCGCAGTATTCCATCGCTCCATTCATCTGGGCGGCGGTTGCGCGCGATGAACGCGACGCCTTGCTCACCCGCACCGGGCTCGCCGACGTCGCCACCCTGCCGGCGCGCGCCCTGCCGCTGCTGCGGCGCAAGCGGCTGGAGGTGGCCCGCGCGCTGGCGCTCAAGCCGCGCATCGTGCTGCTCGACGAAGTCGGTGCCGGCCTCGTCGACAGCGAAATCACCGAACTGATCGAACTGATCCGCTCCATTCTGGATTCGCGGACGGCGATTCTCATCGTCGAGCACGTGCTGCGCGTGGTGCGCGAATGCTGCTCGCGGTCGATGGTGCTCAATTTCGGCAAGACATTGATCGAAGGTCCGACCGCCGAGATCCTCGGCAACGACCAGGTCGCCGCGGTCTATCTCGGCACCGGCGGCGCGCGCGAGACACTGGCGGACGGTCCGACGCCGGCCGGCGACAATGCGGTTCACCTCAGCGCGCCGGAGACGGAGACCCGGGTTCTCGCACCCCTCACCGCCCCTGCCCCGCCGGAGGCTGCCGCAGCGCCCGCGTTGCAGCTTGCCGGGATCTGCGCCGGCTACGGCCAGGCCCGTGTCCTGCAGGGCATCGACCTGACGGTGGAGACCGGCCAGGCGGTCGCTATTCTCGGCGCCAACGGCGCCGGCAAGACCACGCTGGCACGCACCATCAGCGGCGTCATCGCACCCACCGCCGGCGCGCTCCTGATCGGCGGCCAGGACGTCTCCGGTCGGCCACCGCACCAGATCGCGGCGCTGGGCGTCGCCCATTGCATGGAGGGACGGCGCATCTTCCCGACGCTGTCGGTGCAGGAAAATCTCCTGATCGCGGCGCGCGGCGCCGATGCGCCGACCGCGCGCGCGAGGCTGGAGGCGGTCTACGACCTCTTCCCCATCCTCGCCGAGCGCAAGACCCAGGGCGGCACCTCGATGTCGGGCGGCCAGCAGCAGATGCTCGCCATCGGACGCGCGCTGATGGCCCGTCCGCGGCTGGTGATCTTCGACGAGATCAGCCTTGGCCTCGCGCCGATCGTCATGGACAAGCTGTACGAGGCGCTGGCGCTCTTGAAGAAGGCGCGCATGACCCTGATCGTGATCGAGCAGGATGTCGACCGCGCGCTGGCGCTCGCCGACCACGCCTATGTGCTCGAGCACGGCGCCATCGCGCTGGCGGGGACGCCAAGCCAGATCGCCGCCGACCCGCGGCTTCGCCACATCTATATCGGCGCCGCCGAGGATGCGGCTCACACGAGTGGAGTCGAACATGCGTCTGGCTGATGCCAACGACCTGCTGGACGCTCCGATCTCGCGGTTCGAGAGCGGCTGGATTCGCCATTCAGACGGTCGCGCCCACGTGGCGGCGCGCACCCACATGATCGGATGCAAGGCCGCCATGGTGAAATGGTGGTTCGGCTATGTCCACACCACCGAGCACTACAAATGGTGGCATCCGCGCGACCACGTGTTCAGCGACTGGATCGGCGAACGCGGCACCGGCCGCTACATCGGCGGGACCCATATCGCCCACGAATATTTCGGCGGCGGCCCGACGCTGTTCAAGCTCAGGATCAATTTCCGGGATCCCGCGGATATTCTTGATACCTCGCGATTTGAGCACGCCGGAATCGGTGCTGCAATCTACGCCCGCACCGGCCCGCTCGACCGCGACATCTGGGTCGGCCACACGCTGCACCTGGTCTACGACACGGCGGACGGCTGCGTCATGCGCTCGCGGTTCTGGCTCGGCGAGCTCGACCCGGCGCCCGCCGGCATCACGCCGCAAGCGATGCTGGCGCTGGTGCCCGACGAGCGGGTCCAGGGCCTGCACCAGCACTGCAGCGAGGAAATGAGCATCCTGGCGGGTTTCCTGCCAACGCTGTACCGGCTCAACAACCCGGGCTGAGAGCCCTTCCCGCTGGGCGACCCAGTCCAATTTGTAATCGGCCGGTTTCGAACGACGGCAAGGCGCCGATCGTGTTGCTTTTGCGCGTCGGCGTGTCTGGCTACGCCTTGATCATCGGACACTTGCCATCGGCGATCGGCCGGAACGCTTCCTCGCCGGGCGTGGTCCGGACGAACTTGTAGTAGTCCCAAGGCCGCAAGGACTGCGCCGGCGCCTTGACCTCGAACAGGTGCATGTCGTGGATCTTGCGGCCATCGGCGCGCAGCCTGCCCTTTCCGAACACGACGTCGTCGGTCGGGATCTCCTTCATCCTGGCGACCACCGCCGACCCGCTCGCCTTGGCCGGCTCCACGCCGAGCGCGGCCACCGCCTTGAGGTAGTGCAGCACGCCGGAGTAACAGGCGGCCTGGATCGTGCACGGCATCGCGCCGCCGAGCTGCGGGGCGTAGCGCGCCGAAAATGCCCGGGTCTGGTCGTTGAGGTCCCAGTAGAACGCCTCGGAAGTCAGCAACCCCTTGGCGTCCTTCAGTCCCATGGCGTGGATTTGCGGAATGAAGCACAGCAGCGCGGCCACCCGCGTTCCGCCGCTGGTCAGGCCGAACTCGGTCGCCTGCTTCATCAGGTTGGTGGTGTCCGCGCCGGCGCTCGCGAGCCCGACGACCTTGGCGCCGCTGGACTGCGCCTGCAGCAGGAACGACGCGTAGTCCGAGGTTTCCGGGAACGGGTATTTGACGGTGCCGATGACCTTTCCGCCCGCGGCCGCGATCACGCCGCTCGCATCCGCGACCAGCGACGCCCCGAACGCGTAATTGGCCTGGATGAAGAACCAGCTATCCCCGCCTTCCGCCACCACCGCCCGGCTGGTGGAATTCGCAAGCGAATAGGTATCGAACGCCCAGTGCGCATGGTTCGGACTGCACGAGGGGCCGGTGAGCGCCGAGGTCCCGCAGTTGAAGATCGCCACCTTGTTGCGCTGCTTCGTCACCTCGGCCACGGCGAGCGCGGCCGACGAAACCGGGACGTCGATGATGAGATCGACGCCGTCGCGGTCATACCACGAGGAGGCAACGTTCACGGCGACATCGGGCTTGGTCAGGAAATCCGCGAACACCAGTTCGACATCGATATCGCCGTGAAGCTTGCGGAAGTCCTCGATGGCCAGCTTCGCGGCGACGACGGAACCCTGGCCGCTGTCGTCGGCGTAGGGCCCGGCCATGTCCGTCAGCACGCCGATCTTGATCGGCGCCTTCGCCCGCGCCGTTCGCGCCCCCAACACCGCGGCCACGCTCCCGACCACGAACGCCCTTCGATTCAATCTCGGCACACCACACTCCTCCCGGATTCCAGCGCAACCTGCTCCGGCCGTTCTATCGGGCTTCGACCCGCTTGCCGTTGCGGCAAACGCTGCAACCTGCGCGTCGCCGCTGTCAAGATTCCAAAACCGCGTTCAGGGCTGCGCCGTCGTCGTCGCGCGCCATCGGGTCTCGCGGCAGCAGCCGGTGCGTGAGAACCAGCTTCGCCAGCGCCACCCGATGCGGCAGCTTTGCCAGCGCCGCTTCGTGCGCGAGGCCGATCGCGGAGGTGATGTGGTACAGCGCGGAGGCGGACTGCCGCGCCAGCGCTTCGCTGCGGCTCGCGGCGACGTCGGCGGCGAAGGCGCAGGCGCGATCTAGCGCTGCCGACAACAGGGACCGCGTCGCATCGTCGAGCCTGGCCTCGCGAAGGCGCATCTCGTTCGCCCCCTTCAGCGCCGGAAGCGCGTCTTCCCGCAAGATCGCCCGCGAGACGTCGAGCGCGACGATGTTTGAGGTCCCCTCCCAGATCGAGCCGAGATGGGCGTCGCGCAGCAGGCGGGCGTCGGGCCATTCCTCGATATAGCCGCAGCCTCCCCGCACCTCCATGGCGTCGCCGGTCACCTTGCGGGCATCCCTGCACGCGCGGAACTTGATCAGCGGCGTCAAGATGCGCGTCAGTTTCGCCCCTTCGGCGTCGCCCTGGTTTGCGCGGTCGAGGGCGGCGGCGGTGAGAAACATCATGGTGCGCGCCTGCTCGGTCCAGACCAGCATTTTCGCCAGCTGCCGTCGCATCAGCGGCATCTCGATCAGCCGCTTGCCGAAGGCCTGGCGGCGCCTGGCGATGAACAGCGCCTCGGTGACGGCGCGCCGCATCAGCGCCGCTGCGCGCACGCCGTTGGAGAGACGCGAATTGTTGATCATGTCGGCCATCTGGTGAAAGCCGCGTCCACGTTCGCCGACGAGGTAGGCCTCCGCTCCTTCGAGGCGGATTTCGCCGCTCGCCATGGAGCGGGTGCCGAGCTTGTCCTTCAGCCGAAGGATCCGGTAGTCGTTCGGCGCCCCGTCGGCCTTGATCCGCGGCAGCAGAAACAGCGAGATGCCCTTCAGGCCCGCAACGTCCTCGCTGCGCGCCAGCACCATGGCGAGATCGGCGTCGGCGTTCGAGCAGAACCATTTGTCGCCAGTGAGCTTCCACGTGCCATCGGCCTGCGCCACCGCCCGCGTCGTCGTCGCACTGACGTCCGATCCGGCGCCCTGCTCCGTCATGAACATCGCGCCCTGGGTAAGCGCGTCGAAATCAAGCGTCGTCAGCCGCTCGATAAAGCGCCCGACCAGGTCCGGATCGCCGTAACGCTTCAGCGTGCGGGTCAGCGAGTCCGTCATGCTGACGGGGCACATCAGGCCGAATTCGGCCTGCACGAACAGGTAGGTCAAGGCGTATTTCGCCGCGGGCGGCATCGGCTCGGACCACCCCAGCACGCCGCGGTGTGAAACCGCCGCCAGCCCCAGTTCGGAAAACGCCAGCCGCTCCATTTCCACATAGGCTGGGTGTTTCTCGATGACGTTGCAGTCCTCCCCGGTGCGGGGCCGCCCCGACAACACCGGCGGGTTGCGGTCGGCCGTACCGGCC
>JBKQQE010000340.1:0-6938 GCA_052326245.1 Xanthobacteraceae bacterium
TACAGCCCCAATGCTGCAGAGATGAGCCGCCAAATCGTGGGATATGTAGACAAGATCCTCAAAGGCGCCAACCCCGCGGACCTTCCGGTGCAGCAACCGACCTTGTTCGAAATAACGATCAATCTCCGGACCGCCAAGGCGCTGGGCCTCACCATCTCACCCACGCTGCTTGCCCGCGCCGACGAGGTGATTGAATGACGTGCCACGTCTGTTTCTGGCACATAGCGTCGTTTCGCTGCCATGCCACAATGCGTCGGCAAACGGAGGCTTAGCGGATTCTGGCAAGCCGTCCGCCCGGCACGTCTACGGGTTCACGTGTTGGGGCATTTTCCCGATGCGTTGACCCATCCTTCGGTGATGGCCGGGCAGCGCGATCCGTCTCTGACGGATCGCCAGGACTAAGGTCTCCCGGCCATCCACGTCTTTCTTGTCGTAAGGCTGTGAAGACGTGGATGCCCGGCAGCGCAGACAAGTCTACGCAGTCTGCGCAAGGCAGACTGCTGTGGCCGGGCATGACGATGGATGGGTCGTCCGATCAGTTCGCGCTCGCCGCGGGCGCGAGGCCGGGCGCCTCGGTGGCGGCGGGCTGCGGGGCCGCGGCGGGCGCCGGCTTCGGCGCGCCCTTGAAGCGGTCGATCACCGAGCGCACCGCGTCGCGGGTGCGGTTGTCGCGCACCGCGTCGAGCAGCGGCGCCGAGGCGGGCGAGCGGCGGATCAGCGCGTCGGAGTCCGGCAGCACCAGCGGGTCGTCCCACGGTCCCTGGATCACGAAGGGCAGTTCGAATGCCGGCGGCGCGTCGGGCGCGGCGATCAGGCTGGCGATGCCCTTGAGGTCGTATTCGCGCCCCGGCACGTTGGCCGTGCCGGACAGCGTCAGCCGCGCGGCGGGGCCCTCGACCCGCGCGTCGTCGGTCGAGGCGATGCCGCGGTCGAATTTCAGCGCGACATCGAGGGTGTTGAACGGCGTGCGCCCGTTGCGGAACTCGCCGGTCCCCGACAGCGGCCGCCGCTCCAGGCGCTTCAGCAACTGGGCGACGTCGAATCCGACCAGGGCGCCGTCATGCCCGGTCAGTTTCACGGTGCCGTCGAGCGACTGCGCGAGCTCGAAGGGACTTGATCCGGACGCCTGCAGCGAGCCGTTGAGCGTGCCGCGGCCGGCCAGCCTGCGGTTTCCGAACAGCTCGGCGCCGAACGCCTCGAGATCGATATCGGTGAGCTGGAACTGCGCCGTCAGGTCCGACGTGGTGGCGGCGTTCGCCAGCCCGAACGATCCCCGCAGGATGCCGCCGAACACCTGGGCCTCGCCGATGCTGAGCGCCAGCTTGCCGTTGCGCAGGTTGGCGCCGACCGCGGTGCGGCCGAACCGGGTCGGGCCGGCCGTCACCTTCGCCGCCGACAGCCGGATATCGAGGTCGGTGGTCGAGAGGCTCTTCAGGTCGAAGGTCTGCCGGCTCCAGTCATGCGCGCCGCTGGCAAGCAGCCGGACGGTCTCGACATAGGGCGCGATGTCGAGGGTGTCGGAGGCCAGCGTCGCCTGCAGCGACTGCCGCGGCTCGCTGTTGTAGGACAGCACGCCCTCGGTCACGTTGCCGTCGATTTCCATGTTGACGTTGGCGAGCGCCACCGCCGTGCCGACGACGGTGGCCTTGGCCTTGAGGGCGAAGCGGCCAAATCCGGTGCTGCCGGGAAGCTGATGCCCCGACCAGCGCAGCGCCTCGCGCAGCGAGGCGGCCTCCGCCGTCAGCGTGCCGTCCAGCATCAGGCTGGCGCCGTTGGCGACCGCCCCGTCGAACGCAAATTTCAGCGGCGCGCTGGCGATCCGCGCCTTCACGCCGGAACGCTCGCCGGCCAGCGCCGCGACGAAATCGCTCATGCTCAGGCTGCCGTCGACGCGCGCGCCATGCCAGTCGAACTCGCCAGTGGCGGCGAACGACCGCGTGATCGAGGGCCAGGCCAGCGACATGTTGGCGCCGGTCACCGACTCCACGATGTTATGGTTGTCGTCGTGGTAGGTCAGCGTGCCGTCCTGGATCTTGACCTCCGAGAACGACAGCGAGGTGTTGACCCCCGGCTTCACCGAATGCACCAGCTCGGCGATCAGCGGCGTCCAGTTGCTGCCGCCGGCGGCGCGGGGCGCGACATCGACGCGGGGACGCACCAGCGTGACGTCGGCGATCTCGAACCGCCGCATCAACAGCGGAACCAGCCGGAGATTGGATTTGATCGCCTCGACGCTGAGCGCGGGCTCGCCGTCGCTCTTCAGGACCACGTTGCGCAGGGTGACGAAGCTGCCCGGAAACAACGACACCTCGGCGTCGCCCTCGGCCACCAGGTCGAGCCCGGTCGCCGCCCGCAGCTGGTCTTCCACGGACCGGCGCACCGCATCGCGGTCGATCAGCCATGACAAGGCGATCAGCCCGATCGCTGCCACGCCGAGACACGCCGCAATCGGCGTCCCGAGGCGCCGTATTCCCTGGGCCATCGTCAATCTGTGATCCGGATCGGGTTGCTGGCGGGACAACTCACTGGCCGCCAAGGCCTCCAACTTGATGGTTTTTCTTGACCCTTTCAAGGCCGCAGGCGAGCCGGGCGAGCGCCGAATCCCGTTCCATTGGGGTTCAGCCCGGACCCAAGCCCGGGCGGTATCCGGTCGCCGCGATTGACGGCTCTTGACGAGATCGCCTAATAGACAGCGATCTCCTTCAGTTTCCGACCAGGCTCGAAAATCATGAACAAGGTCTATCCGGACGCCAAGTCCGCGCTCGACGGCGTCCTCAGGGACGGAATGATGATCATGTCGGGGGGCTTCGGCCTTTGCGGCATTGCCGAGACCCTGTCCGACGCGATCCGCGATTCCGGCGTCAAGAACCTGACGGTGGTCTCCAACAATGCTGGCGTCGACGGCATCGGCCTCAGCCGGCTCCTGGAGACGCGGCAGATCAGGAAGATGATTTCGTCCTATGTGGGCGAGAACAAGCTGTTCGCGCAGCAGTACCTCGCCGGCGAACTCGAACTCGAATTCAATCCGCAGGGCACGCTGGCCGAGCGCATCCGCGCCGGCGGCGCCGGCATTCCCGGCTTCTACACCAAGACCGGCGTCGGCACGCTGATCGCCGAGGGCAAGGACGTCCGCGAATTCAACGGCGAGAAATACATTCTCGAGACCGGGCTGTTCGCCGATCTCGCCATCGTCCATGCTTGGAAGGGCGACACCGCGGGCAACCTGGTGTTTCGCAAGACCGCGCGAAACTTCAATCCGATGATGGCGACGGCGGCGAAGATCACGGTGGCCGAGGTCGAGCACCTGGTCCCCGCCGGCGAGATCGATCCGGACCACATCCACACGCCGGGGATCTACGTCAAGCGCATCGTCGAGGTCGGAACCGAACTCAAGCGCATCGAGCAGCGCACCACGCGCAAGCGCCCCGCCTGAGCGCGACCTGTCGAATTTAAGAGGAGAAGCCGATGGCCTGGACCCGTGAACAGATGGCCGCGCGCGCGGCGAAGGAACTGCGCGACGGCTATTACGTCAATCTCGGCATCGGGATTCCGACCCTGGTCTCGAACTTCATTCCGCCGGGCGTCGACGTGCAGCTGCAGAGCGAAAACGGCATGCTCGGGATGGGACCGTTTCCCTATGAGGGCGAAGAGGACCCCGACCTGATCAACGCCGGCAAGCAGACCGTGACCGAACTGCCGACCACCAGCTATTTCTCCAGTTCGGATTCGTTTGCGATGGTGCGCGGCGGTCACATCGACCTGTCGATCCTCGGCGCCATGCAGGTGGCGGAAAACGGCGATCTCGCCAACTGGATGATCCCGGGCAAGATGGTCAAGGGCATGGGCGGCGCCATGGACCTGGTCGCCGGCGTCAAGCGGGTGGTGGTGGTGATGGAGCATTCGGCCAAGGACGGACCGAAGCTCTTGCACCGCTGCGACCTGCCGCTGACCGGCGAGCGGGTGGTCGACATGGTGATCACCGACCTCGCCGTCTTCACCATCGACAAGCACGGCAAGGACGGCATGGCGCTGATCGAACTCGCCGACGGCGTCACGCTCGACGACGTCAAGGAAAAGACCCAGGCGAGCTTCCGGGTGGCGCTGACCAACACCTGACGCCGTTACACGGCGGCCGCATCCGTTATACCGTCATGCCCGGCCTTGTGCCGGGCATCCACGTCTTTACGGCATAGCGGCTAAGAAAGACGTGGATGGCCGGGACAAGCCCGGCCATGTCGAACAAAACTCACGCCGTGCGCGCGGTCAGCGGCGGAAACGCCACCTCGATCAGGGTGCCGGAATGCGGCGCCGACCTGATGTGGAACTGGGCCCGGTTGGCCTCCACCAGCGCGCGGGTCAGCGACATGTTGATGCCGGCATTGTCCTGCGCCACCTGCTCGGACGGGGCGCTGCGGAATTGTTCCAGCGCCGCCTCCATCTCGCTGTAGTTCAGGCCGCGCCCGGTATCGCGCACGCGCAGCACGATGTCGCCGAGGTCGGTCACCGCGGTCGAGACGATGATCTGGCCGCCGGCGCGCGCGACGTGGATCGAGTTGCCGATCAGGTTGAGAACGATCTGGCGCAGCGCGGCGGTGTCCGCCGTCACCGGCGGCAGCGACTGCGCCAGCGCGGTCCGGATGATGATGCGCTCGCGGTTGGCCTGCGGCTGCAGCACCGCGACGCAGCTCTCCACCGTGTCGTTGAGATCCTGCCGCGTCAGGCTCAGATGCAGCTGCCCGGTTTCGGCGCGCGACAGGTCGACCATGTCGTTGATGGTGGCGAGCATGCGTTCGGCCGACGCGCGAATATCCCGCAGGTACGCGGCGTAGCGGTCGTTGCCGAGCGCGCCGAAGCGCTCCTCGATAATCACGTCGGCGAAACCGACGATCGCGTTCAAGGGCGTGCGCAGGTCCTGGCTGATCCGCGCCAGCACGTCGGCGCGCGCGCTCGCGGTGCGCTCGGCCTGCTTGCGCCGCGCGGCTTCGTGATCGCCGCGGGCTTCCGACAGGTCGCGGCAGATCGCGAAATACCTGGTCCCGGATCCGTCGGTCCGGCCCATGGTCAGCCGCAGCGCCAGCACGCGGCCGTCGCGTGACAGGCCCGCGAGTTCGCGCGCCTTGACCGCGCCCGTCTGCCGCGCGGCGTCGAATTCCTCGCGCAGCGCGTCCTGGCTGGAGGCGGCGAACAGATCGGCGAGGCGGCCGGCGAGGCTGCCGTGCCCGGGCGCGCCGAACAGCCGCCGGGCGCCGGCATTGCAGCCGACGATCGCGCCGTCGCGATCGACGATGACGACGCCGTCGTCGCTGGCGTCGAGGATGGCGTGCAGCTCGGCCGCGTCAGCATCGGTGGTGGGCGCGGCCGCCACGGCGGCGGCGGGCGGAGCGGGCGCCGCGACCGGCGCGGCAACGCCGCGCGGCGCGGCGAAGATCAGCGCATGGGCGGCGTCGCCGTCCCAGGAAATGCTGTGAAGCCGCGCATCCGCCGGCGCCTCGTCGGTCGCGGTCGCGGCGATCCTCACCGGCGTGCCTTCTTCCGACGTGCTGCTGCCGCCGCCGACGCCGGGCTCGACGAACAGCGCGTCGAGGCCACCGGCCGCCGTCAGCGCCTGCAGGTCGGGGTAGCCGACGCGATCGAGGAACGCGCGGTTGGCGTAGACCAGGCGGTCGAGCTGATAGACCAGGATGCCGACCGGAATGCGATCGTAGAGCAGGGCGTCGCGGCGCGCTTCCGCGCGCGGCGCCACAGGATGGCTTGCGGTCCAGGGCGGCTGCTCTTCGCTGGCGATGGCGGCCGGCGCGTCCTGCGCCGTGGCGTGGCTGCCGTCGGGCTCGGACGCCGGCGCCGCGGGCTCGACCGAAACGGGCGGCATTGCGTCGCGCTTTTCGAGTTCGATCCGCTCCGCCTCCAGGCGCGAGGCCAACTGGCGCGCCAGTTCGTTGAAGGCATTGTTCTCGACCGGCGTCAGCGTCGGCGTCCTGGATTGTTCAGCCTTGGATTGTTCAGCTCTGGAGTCGGTCCGGGATTCGACCTTGGATTCGACCTTGGGCTCGCTCGCGAGGCGGAACGGCACGACGTTCTGGGGCGTTTCCACGTGGGGATCCGTTGGCTGAGGGGAAGGAGCGGAGGGCAGGCCTGCAGGGAAGGGCAGATCCTGGCCGCCGGCATTTTCGGGCGGGGGCTGCCGTGGTTCGTCGTGGTGGGGCGCGGGTGGCGGCGGGCCCAGCGCGTCGCGCCGGCGCTGCGCCGCGAGGCGATCGAGGCCGTCCAGGTCGCGGCAGATGCCGAAACCGCGATAGCCGACGAACTGCCGGGCGCGATCGAGGATCGGCAGCCCGGAAAGTTCGACCGGCAGGCGGGTGTCGGGGCCATCGACGGGCCAGTGCACGACGATGCCGCTCCAGGTGTTTTGCGTGGCGATCGCGGCGGCGACGCGTCCGTCGGGATCGAGGTCGAACTGGGCTGCGATCTCGCTCCACGGCCGACCGAACGCGGTCGCGGTGCGCGAACCAATCAGGCGGCAGAATTCATCCGATCCCAGCGCGAAGCGGCCTGCCGCGTCCATCTGCCAGACGAAGCGCAACGGGTGGCGGCGCGGCGTCCCCGGGACTTCGTGGGGTGTCGGCTCCTCCGGCAAGTGGAGCGCGGCGGTCTCCGCCTGCGGGGAAGGCGGCGCCACGATCGGCGGCGGCTCAAGCTGCGGCGCTGGCGGCGCCGGCGGCGCCGCTTCGGGGGTCGCCTCGGCTTCGACCGCGGCCGGAGCGACGGCAGCGGTCTCGACTGCGGCCGGCGGCTGTTCTTCGCTTGCGTGTTCGCTCGCCTGTTCGTTTGCGTGGTCGATCGCGGCGATCGCCTCGACGGCAACCTCGCGCGGCGCCGACCACGTCGCGCCCGCGGGCGCGCTCTCGATCGCCGGCGCGGGCCGGCTGTCGAACGGCAGG
>JBKQQE010000341.1:0-2835 GCA_052326245.1 Xanthobacteraceae bacterium
AGCTTCGCTCCACGCTTCCTTCCCACACTCGGTCACCCTCATGCAGTTGCGCTTCGCTTCGCTCGCTGTGATCAGCTCACGATGGGACTTTCACCCATAAGAGTGCGCCCATGCTGGGCGCACCAACAAAAAACCGCCGGAGCGAAGGCTCCGGCGGCAGGATGTGTGGGTGCGAACGATGCGGGCGCTAGGCCTTCATCGCCGCCTTGACGGCTTCCGCCGTGATCGGCAGCGAGCGGACCCGCGCGCCGACGGCGTTGAAGATCGCGTTCGCCAGCGCGGGCGCGACCACGGTGACGGCGGGTTCGCCGACGCCGGTGGCGTGCTCGCCATTGGCGATGATGCTGATGTCGACCTCAGGCGTCTGGCTCATGCGCAGGGGCGTGTAGGTGTCGAAGTTGGTCTCTTCGATGCCACCGTCCTTGAGCGTCGCCTTCTCGTACATCGCCAGCGACAATCCCCACAGCGCCGCGCCCGAGACCTGGGCACGGATGTTGTCGGGATGCACGGCGGTGCCGACGTCGGTCGCCACGGTCAGTTTCTTGACCGTGACCGCGCCGCTCGGCGCCACCGCGACATGGGCGACGCAGGCCGTCCAGCTCGCGGTCTTGCGTTCCTGCGACGACACGCAGGCGACGCCCATCGCCTCGCCCTTCGGCAGGACCTTGGTGCCGTAGCCGGCCAACCCCATGGCCGCGAGCAGCGTGTTGCGAAGACGCTGCGCACCGCCATTGTTGTCGCCCTTACCGTCGAGCAGGTCGATGCGGTACTGGGCCGGGTCCTTGCCGGCGGCATGGGCGAGTTCATCGACCATGCTTTCGACCGCCCAGAACGTCCATCCCGGTGCCACCGAGCGCAACTGGCCCGACGGCGTGGCCTTGTCGGCCAACTCGTTGAGGATGGCGCGGACATTGTGGTTGGGCACGGTATAGAAGAAGTCCGAGCCGTTCACCGTGAAGGCGTCGAGCACGCCCTTCTTGTCCACCGACGGCGAGAGGAATGCGGGAATTCCCCAGCGCTGGGTCGGCCAGGCCGCAACCACGTCGTGGTTCATGGCGACGAGAGTGCCGTTGCCATCGAGACCGGCCTTGATCTTCTGGTAGGTGAGCGGCCGCGAAAAATCCATCGCCATGTCGTCTTCGCGGGAATAGATCACCTTGACCGGCTTGCCGACGGCTTTCGCCGCCTGAATCGCCGGAACCATCATGTCCGCGTCGAGCCGCCGGCCGAAGCCGCCGCCAAGCCACATCTGATGCATCACGATGTATTTCGGATCGACCCCGGCGGCGCCGGCCGCAATCGCGCCCGTGCGCGTCGCGAACTGGTTGCCGGAATACAGATGCCAGATGTCACCCTTGAGCTCCGCCGTGGCGTTCATGGGCTCCATCGGACAATGGATGTTGATGTTGGTGGTGTATTCGGCCTCCAACACCTTCGCTGCGGTCCCGAACGCCGCGGCCGTGTCACCGTCCTTGACGAAGAACTGGCCGGAGGTGTCGGACGCCTGCAGCCGCTTGGCCTCGTCGATCAGGGTCTGGCTGGAGACCTTGGCATAGGGGCCCTTGTCCCAGGTGACCTTGAGCGCCTTTGCCGCCTTGCGGGCAGCCTGATAGTTCGCGGCCACCGCCACGACCCAGCCCGACGTGGTCGCGGTCTTGTCGTCGAGCACGACCGCCTTGATGAAGCCCGGCACCTTCTTGGCGTCGCTGTCGTCGACAGCGGTCACCTTGGCGCCGTAACGGATCGGCGGCAGCACCAGCTTGCCGTAGACCATGCCCGGCAGGAAAGTATCGATGCCGTATTTGGCGGTGCCGTTGGTTTTCGACGGAATGTCGAGCTGCGGCACCGACTGGCCGACCAGCGTGTACTGGTCCGCCGTCTTCAGCGTGATCGCCTTGAGGTCGTCGGGCGTGAAGGTCTTGGTGACCTTGCCGCTCTTGACCAGCTCGGCGAAGCTGAGCGAACGCTTCGACTTGGCGTGCGAGACGGCGGATTCGCGCACCGTCAGTTCAGAGGCGGGGACGCTCATGATGCCGGCGGCCGCATCCACCAGGGCCATTCGACCGGCAGCGCCGGCCCGGCTCATGGCGTCGAAGTTCATCATCGTGCTCCAGCTGCCGCCAGTGACCTGGGCGCCGAGCAGAGGATCATTGAACTTCGGATCGTTGGACGCGAGCGAGACGCGCATGTCCTTCCAGCTCGCACCGAGCTCTTCGCACACCAGTTGCGCCATGCACGAGGCGATGTGCTGGCCCATGTCGGCCTTGCCGACCGTCACGGTCACCAGACCGTCCGGCGCGATGGCGTACCAGACGCTCGGCTCGAAGCTGGCGGCGGCTGTCGCCGCCTGGGCGATATCGCTGCCGAGGAGGCCGGGAACGCCGGCATAGCCGAACGCGACGCCGGCGACGCCGGCTCCGACCAGGAACGAGCGCCGGCTGAGGTCGACGCGCTCTTGACCCGCCTGCTGCGGGATTGGGGTGTGGGTATTCATGTGGCCCTCCGATCGCTGGTGGTGTTCGACGCTGTGCGCATGTCGGAGGCCGCGCGCATGATTGCCTTCTGGATTCGGGTATAGGTCATGCAACGGCAGAGATTGCCGTCCATATGCTTGACGATCTCCTCCTTGGTCGGATTGTTGTTCTTGGCGAGCAGCGAGGCCGCCTGCATGATCTGCCCGGACTGGCAGTAGCCGCATTGCGGCACCTGCTCGGCGATCCACGCCTTCTGCAACGGATGGTTGGAATTGGATGAGAGGCCTTCGATGGTCGTTATTTTCTTGTTGGCCACCTCGGAGAGTTGCGTTTGGCAGGAGCGCACGGCCACGCCGTCGAG
>JBKQQE010000342.1:0-7914 GCA_052326245.1 Xanthobacteraceae bacterium
AGACGCTCGCGCTCCGCCTTCGACAGCGACTTGTCCCCGATTGCGATGCGAAACATACCAGCCTTGGGCCCGTCCACAACGGTCGCGTGGTAGGTTGCGAGCAGGTCGTTGATGTCGGCGATCCGGGCCTCCGGCGCGAACCGGACCAGGGCGATGGTTCCGTCCGCGACTTTCGCGGCCTGGTATGACGCCGTCTCGTACTTGGCCGCACCATAATTCCCGACCAGCACGCTTGCGATCACCGCGGCCTGCAGCACCAGCACGACGGCGACGGCCGCCGCCGCCGAGGCCAGTGCGCGCGGCGACAGGGCGGCGAAAAAGCCGGTGATGCGCGTCGACAGCGACGGCGCGGCGCTTGGCCCGCGCGCCGGCTCGGCGTCGATGGCCGCGAACAGTTTGTGCATCGCCCGCGACGACGGCGCGCCCAGGGTCTCGTTGAGGTGAATGGTTTCCGCGGCCTCGTCACGGATGGCGGCAAGCTCGGCCGCGAGCGCCGGATCCTGCGCCACCGCCTGCTCGACACGGCGCGCGTCCTGCGCGCTCAGGGTACCGTTCGCATACCACGGCAGCAGCGCCTGCAACGCGCCGGGCTCATCGGCGGGAAGCTGATTGTTCGTCTCCGTCATGGCCAGCCTCGCTCGATGCCGGCTGTCTTGAGAAGCTCGGCAAGTTTCTTTCGCGCGTAAAACAGCCGCGTCTTGACCGTGTTCTCCGGGATGCCAACGATAGCAGCGACCTCCTCCACGGATTTCTCGTGATAGTAGACGAGGTCGACGATCTCCCGGTGATCCTGCGAAAGCGCGCCCAAACATGTTCTCAGCGCCTCACTTGTATCTTTCTTCTGCATCGCGACTTCGGGATCGTCGGACGTATCCGCGATGGAAGCCGCCGTTTCATCATCCAGCTCGGCGTCCTTGCGCTTGCGCAGACCCGAAAGCGCCTTGAACCTTGTAATCGCCAGCAACCAGGTCGAAACCGCCGACCGTCCTTCGAACTTGCCCGCCTGGCGCCAGACGTCGAGGAAGACCTCGCTGATCAAATCCTCGGCGACCTGCTCGTTGCGTACGAGCCGCAGCGCAAACCTGTACACACGGACGTGGTGGCGTCCGTAGAAAACCTGCATCGCGAGCCGGTCGCCGGATGCAATCCGCGCGATCAGCGCGTCGTCGGACGCGGCCTGGGTCCCGCTCATCGTCCAACTCGCAAGGTTGGTCGGGTCGATGGGGCGATGGGTTCGATTGTCACGCTGAAATTGTTCACTGACTGTCTGCAATTGCGGCGCTGGCCGCGCTGGCCGTATCGGCGACGGCAAATTGCCCCTGAATCATGACGCAGGGCAAGCCGGCGAAGCCAACCCGCGCCTCAAGGTGTTAAAATACCTCTAACCTGATCGTTGCGATAGCCGGCCGCGGCGCGTGGCCGGTCAGAACCGGAGCAGCCGCGCGCCCGCGACCGCGCCCAGCGCGGCGACCGCCGCCGTCGCCAGCGTGTACCAGGTCGCTACAAACAGCGGCGAGTCATCGGGGCAATGCGCCGCGTACAATGTCGCCGCCAGTCCGGCCGCCAGCAGCCCCGCGGCCGCGCCGGCGAGCGCGGGGCGCGTCGGGGCGCCGTGGCGCAATCCCACCAGTGCGGCGGCCAGCAGCGGCAGCGACAATCCCGGGATCGCCACCAGGCACAGCCGGGAATTGGAGCCGACCAGCCGCGCGTCCCAGCTCAGCCGCTGCGGCGTCGCAAGATCCGCGGCGATACCTCCCGCCAGCAGCACGAGGGGAAGCATCAGCAGCCAGCCGCGCCAGCCCAGCGGGGCCGCGGGACGCGCCAGACGCAGCCCGACGATGATCGCGGGAATCGCCAGCGACAGGGTGACCACGAATTTGAGATCAAAGAACGGGTTGTGCATGGCCACCGCAAAATCGGGGCGAACGCGCAACGTCATCATGAAGATCGTCGAGGACAGCGCGCCCGCGCAGATCAGGCCGACCGCGAGCCAGGCCCCGGCAGGGCGCGTCCTCCAGTCCTGGTCCGCCGCAAGCGTGCGAATGAGGTGATCGGTGTCCATGCTCAGTGCTCCCGAAGCCGCGCGGCGAGGCTCGCCAGCCCGCGATGCAGGGCGACCCGGACAGCGCCCTCGCTCATCGACAGCTTGCTGGCCGTCTCCTTGATGGACGCACTCTCCACCGCGATCGATTGCAGCACGTCGCGTTGGCGCGGCGGCAGCCCCTGCAGATGGCCGGTCACCTCCGCGGCCGGCACCGTCTCCTCGGCCGGCTCTCCCGGCAGGATTTCGGCGAAATCATCGATGTTGACGAACACCCGGCGGCCCTTGCGGCGCAGGGCGTCGATCAGCTTGTTGCGGGCGATCGCGAACAGCCACGGCGCAAATGGCGCGTTGCTGTCCCAGGTGTGCCGCTTCAGATGCACGGCGAGAAGGATGTCCTGCACGATGTCCTCGGCTTGATCGAGCGGCTGCCCCGCCCGGGACAATCCTCGTCGCGTCGCGGCCCTCAGGACCGGGGTCACGGCCTTGAGCAGTTGGTGGTATGCGAGGCTGTCGCCCGCATCGGCCGACCGCATCAGGTCGGTCCAATCGCTGTCACGTCCTCGCACGGCCGTTCTCACCCTGAAATTCGCGCCCACTCGTACTTTGTTACGGGGCGGGAATGCAATCACGCAATCGTGAACAAGCGTGATTTCCCATGTGACTTCGAGAGTTACGGGGCGGCGCGCGCTTTGCCGCGGTTTTGCCCCGTCCAGGACCGAAACTTCCCTTTTTTCGCCCAGCTGCAGACACGGCGTCACGGCTCCCTGTGAACCATCGGGGTCGGCAAACGGGGAGATTGCCATGCACAGCAAGGCCAAGGGGTGTTGGCCCGTCATCGTCGCTGCGGGGTTTCTCGTGCTCGCGGGCGCGCCGGCAAGGGCCGAAAACTCCGACAAGCCAGCGGCCGCGACCGAATCGGCGAAGCCTGAGCGCCACGGCCGGCACCACGCGCATCATTCATCGCGAACCGAGAAGCACGCGGCGAAGGCCTCGGCTGCGGACCAGAAAAAGGCCGACGCAGCCGCCCGCAAGGACGACGCGCCCGCCGGCGACGGGACCGGACTTCCGGTCGCGGTCGCCAACGCCAACGCGCAGATGCCTGCGGCGACCAACGCCGGCGCTCCGGATTCGCAGGCTGGCGACGGGCAACCCGCCGATCAGGCGGCTGCGCCGGCCCGGAACGCGGCAGTGGTTCAGACCACCGCCATCGACATCGCCTCGAACGCCGACGCGACGCTGGTTGCGCCCGACGAACTCAACGATCTCGACCGGGCGGCAACGCCCGACAAGCCGATGATCTGGAAAGTCCTGCGCCCGATCCCGCAAACGCCTTACCTGACCACCCAGTCGTCGGAAGACACCTGGAATCAGGCGTCGATGATCGGCAAGATCTTCATCGTGATGGGCGGCTTCCTCACCCTGGCCTCCGCGGCCCGCATGTTCGTCGCCTGATCCGGGCACCGTGTTCGAACCAGCCCCCGCGCGGCGCTTGCCGGCGGGGGCATCGCCGTGCACATTGCCGACAGGACCGCGCGCGGCCGCGTTGCCGCCGCGCCACGACAATCGCATGACGAGGCTGACCATGACGACATTCGAACACATCATCGTTGAGCGCAAAGGCAAGGTCGGCGTGATCCGACTGAACCGGCCGAAGCTGTTGAACGCGCTCTCGTACGGCGTGTTTCAGGAGATCGCCGCCGCGGTCGATGCGCTCGAAGGCGACGACGGCATCGGCTGCATCCTGATCGCGGGCAGCGAAAAGGCCTTCGCCGCCGGCGCCGATATCAAGGAGATGCAGCCGAAGGGCTTCATCGACATGTTCAATGCCGACTTCTCGGCGATCGGCGGCGGGCGCGTGGCCGAGTGCCGCAAGCCGACGGTTGCCGCGGTCAGCGGCTATGCGCTGGGAGGCGGATGCGAGCTCGCCATGATGTGCGACATCATCATCGCGGCGGACACCGCCAAGTTCGGACAGCCGGAGATCACGCTCGGCACCATTCCCGGCATCGGCGGCACCCAGCGCCTGACCCGCGCCGTCGGCAAATACAAGGCGATGGACCTGTGCCTCACCGGTCGGATGATGGACGCGGCCGAGGCGGAGCGCGCGGGGCTTGTCAGCAGGATCGTTCCGGCCGACCGGCTGATGGAGGAAGCCACCGCGGTCGCCGAGAAGATCGCGGCGATGTCGCAGCCCGCCGCCGCGCTGGCGAAGCGGGCCGTCAACCGTGCCCTCGAGACCACGCTCGCCGAGGGCATGGACGTCGAGCGCGACCTGTTTCGCTCGACCTTCGCGCTCGACGACCGTTCCGAGGGCATGGCGGCGTTCGTCGAGAAGCGGCCGCCGAACTTCAAGAACCGCTAGATCCGGAGTCTCGCCCGGTCAGTCCGCGCCGGCGCGCTCCAGCGCGGCGCGGACCAGCAGGCGCGTGATCCTTTCGACCAAGGTGTTCGGCCGGTCGAGTCCGAGCCGAACCAAACACGCATTGTCCTCGGGTGAAAGGCCCTGCCGGGTCATGCCGCGCCAGCCCAGCGCGAGCAGCGCCGCGGGCGACTTCGACGCACTCTTGAGCAGCAGCAACGCCGGGATCAGCCGCTGTTCGGTTTCGGTGAAATCGGTGCCGAACGGAAATCGCGGCAGCAGGCCGGCGCGGCGCGCGGGCGCGAGCGCGGCGACGATGCGTTCGGGGTAGTTGTCGCGGTGCGCCGCGGGGATCTCGTAGGACCGCGGCAGCTTTCCGGCGTCCTGGGCCTGCTTCAGCAAAGCGGGCTGGAAGCGGGAGTCCGCCACCGACAGCATCGCGGCGATCACGTCGGCGTCGGACTGGCCGCGCAGATCGGCGACGCCGTATTCGGTGACGATGATATCGCGCAGATGTCGCGGAATGGTCTCGTGGCCGTAGGACCAGAGAATGTTCGACTTCGCGGCCCGGCCCTGCCCCCGCGTCGCCTCGACCGCCAGGATCGCGCGGGCGCCGCGTAGCGCGAAGGCCTGGGCGACGAAATTGTACTGGCCGCCGACGCCGCTGACCACCTGGCCGGTCTCCAGGCCGTCGGACACCACCGCGCCGAGCAGCGTCGCCATCATCCCGCTGTTGACGTATCGCGCGTCGATGCGCGCTGCCCGCTTGGCCTGTTCATTGCCGTAGAGCTCGTTGGTAAAGGACACCGCGCGCATCTGGATCCGTCGCAGCGCCTCGGGCTGCATCGACCGCAGCGCCCGGTAGAACGCCTTGGGGCCGAGAAAAAATGCCGCGTGCAACACGGCGCCGTCCGCCTCGCGCTTCAGGATCCCCGCGTCGATCAGGGCGAGAAAGGCCTCGAAGAACATCTCGCTGACGCCGTAGAGGCCGGTCTCGAACGACCCGGTCTCGGGCGGCGATGGCAGGCCGGGCGACAGCCGCCCGGCCAGGGCCCGAAAGCCGTCGGGATCGCGGTGGCGAATGATCAGGCTCTGCGCCAGCGCATCGCCGACCTGGCCAATTCCGATCTGCAGGCTGCCGCCGTCGCGCACCCGTCCCGCCGTGTGAATGCCGATCGCGTATCTGGCATCGGTCACCGGCGCGGACGGCGGCGCGAACAGCGGAAAATCGGTGTCCGGGCTGTCCAGCACCGCGTCGAACTCGCCGGCGTCCAGATCGCCCTCGCCCGGCATGAACGGCAGTTCCGAATTGACCTGCCCGAGCAGCTTGAACGACGCCCGCCCGGCACGCCGTTCGGCGAGCAGATCCAGCGTCATGTCGGTGTTGCAGCTCAGGCTGTAGCGCGGCGCGCCGCCGGCCTCCCGTTTCGCCACGAGCTGCATCAGGACATTGAACTCGCGCGCCAGCAGGTAGGGAGCGGCGTGGGTATAGTTGGCGGAGATGTAGTTCTGCTGGGCGCGCGCGTTGCGCATCCAGCGGCCGGCGAGAAAGAAGAACTCGAACACCTCGATATTGGGCGGCATCGTGCCGTCATGCAGCGCCGATGCATAGGCCAGTTCGGGATAGCCGCCGAACAGGCGGTCGATCACCGGGGATATGAAGCGACGCTCCAGATCAGTCGACGGCCGAGGCGTTTCCGGGGTCAGTGCGGTAAAGATCGTCAGCCGAATCGAACGGTCGTTCACGGCGCGCCTGAACAGCGCGTTGATCAGATGGTTTGCCTTGCCCAGGCCCAGCGGCAGGGCGACGACGAGGCGGGGGCCGACCTCGCGGAGAAGGTCGTCGACGAGCCGTTCGGGATCGGAAAATGCTTTCGGCATCAGGTCCTCATCAGCGATGACGGAGCGGTCAGGCGCCGGCGGCACCCACCGTCATGCCGCCGCAGACATAGAGCACCTGGCCGGTGATGAAACCGCTGTCGCGGTGAAGCAGGAAGGCGATGGCATGGGCGATGTCCTGCGGCGTGCCGAGACGCCGGACCGGCACGGCCTCGATGATGGCCCTGGTGCGCGGACTGTCGGCCGGATTGACCCGCTTGAACAGCTCGGTATTGATCGGACCCGGGCCGATGGCGTTGGCGGTGATGCCGAATTCGCCGAGCTCGAGCGCCCAGACCTTGGCCATGCCCTGCAGCGCCGCCTTCGAGCCGGCATAGACGGTGCGCAGCTCCTTGCCGAGGGCGGCGCGCGACGACACGTTGACGACGCGGCCGAAGCCGGCGGCCTTCATGCCGGGCAGCAGCGCCTGCAGGCATTGCATCGCGGAGCGGGCATTGAGGTGCATGACGGCGTCGAAGTCGTCGAGCGTCTGCGCGTCGACGGAGGCCGGGCGGACCATGCCGACATTGTTGACCAGGCGCGTGATCGGACCGTCCTTCAGCGCCAGCGCCAGCGCCGCCGCGGTCTGGGCCGGATCGGACAGATCGGCGATGAGGCCGTCGCCCTCCCGATCGATGCTGACGACGTCGAAGCCGTCGGCACGGCAGCGTTCGACCGTCGCGCGGCCGATTCCGGCGGCGCCTCCGGTGACCAGAACGCGCTCATGCCCCATCGCCCTTCTCCCTGTTTGCCATGTTTTGCCCCTGCCGTCTGATGCGCGGGCTGTTGTCGGCCGATGTAGCACGAGGGCTTTGGCAAAAATACCGGACCGGAGCCTTCAGGTCGACAATTCGCGCTTGGCGACCAACCGGACTCAGCGAACACGGTCAGTGGAAATCGCGCGATGGCGGCAGGATGCGAACATCGCGGGGATGGTGGTGTCTTGGCGCCGTCAGCTTGCCGCGCTCCGGGCCGTCGCGCGGCTCGATCCGCTCGAACGCGGGCGCAGGTTCTTCCAGACGGTCGACGTCGTCGCCGGACAGCAGGGACAGATCCTGCGACCGGTCGAAAAGCCGATTGGCGACCAGGTGGACCACGCCCTCGGGACTGCGCTGGACTTTTCCCTCGACCAGCAGCAGCCGCGCCCCCATCACCTCCTTGCGGAAACGCTCCATGGTTTGCGGCCAGACCACGACATTGGTGATGCCCGTCTCGTCCTCGAGGGTGACGAACACGACGCCCTTGGCGCTGCCCGGCCGCTGCCGCACCAGCACCACGCCGGCGCATCTGGCCATGCTGCCGTCGGTCCGGCTCGCGGTAACGGCCTGGCAGGTCTGCACCCGCTCGGCGGCAAAGCGCGACCGCAGGAAGCCCATCGGATGGCCCTTCAGCGACAACCGCACGGTCTGGTAGTCCGCCACGACATGTTCGGACAGCGGCATCGCCGGCAGCGGCCGCGCCGCCTCGTCGGCCAGCTCGCGCGCGGTGGCGGCGGAGAACAGCGGCAGCGGCACGTCATCGGGCAGCCGGCGCACCGCCCACAGCGCCGCGCGCCGGTCGAGACCGAGCGAGCGGAACGCATCCGCGTCGGCGAGCAGCGTCAGCGCGCGCTTCGGCAGCGCGGTGTCGCGCG
>JBKQQE010000343.1:0-7198 GCA_052326245.1 Xanthobacteraceae bacterium
GGATCGATTTCATATCGAAAATGGCTAGCGATCGTGAATGCCCCGGCGGGCCGCCGTCACCGGTGGCGCTAGTGCCACTTTTCGAAGTTCGCGATCGATTGCGGCAACCTCTTCTGCGAACTTCGAAAAGCAAAGGGCA
Source organism: Xanthobacteraceae bacterium (assembly GCA_052326245.1). Lineage (GTDB taxonomy): Bacteria > Pseudomonadota > Alphaproteobacteria > Rhizobiales > Xanthobacteraceae > Bradyrhizobium_A. The sequence continues at coordinate 140 of JBKQQE010000343.1, forward strand.
CTAGCAAGTCTATGATTCTAGTACCCATTGGTTTCCGAAGTTCGTGTAGGGAGAATGCGGCAAGCGACTCACGAACTTCGGAAACCGGGTACTAGATGCCGGCCGCGCCGCCGTCGGCGCGCGGATCGTGTCCACCTTCCATGACACCCGCCGGATGCACGATCACCGCGCCGGCATGCCCCATGGTATCGGAATAGCCCTCGGGCAGCACCTCGACGTCGTGCTTGGCCGACAGCAGACGGTCGATGATATTGCCGTCGAAGCGCGCTTCAAGACGCAGGTTGGTGCGACTTGATCCCCAGGTGCGCCCCAACAGCCAGCGCGGCCGGTCCAGCGCCGTCTCCAGCGGCTGGCCGAACATCACGTGGCGCGAGAACAGCATGGCCTGGGTCTGCGGCTGGCCGTCGCCGCCCATGGTGCCATAAGCCATGACGCGGCCGTGCTTGAGCACGGCGAGCGCGGGATTGAGGGTGTGGAACGGCAGCCGGCCGGGCGCCAGCGGATTGCTGGCCTTGGGGTCGAGAGAAAAGCTGGCGCCGCGGTTCTGCATCAGCACGCCGGTCCGTGGCAGCACGCAGCCCGACCCGAATTCCCAGAAGATCGACTGGATATAGGACACCACGAGGCCCGAAGCGTCGGCCGCCCCCATCCAGATGGTGTCGCCCTCGCTCCACGGCGACGGCCAGGGCGCGGCGCGGCGCATGTCGATCCGCTTCACGTCCGCATCGAGAAACGCCGCCGACAGGAAACGGTCGAGCTCGGCGCTGAGCCGGCGCGGATCGGTGACGAAGCGGTCGCGCAGCCGAAACGCGCGTTTGGTCGCCTCGACCAGGCCGTGGATATAGTCGAACCCCTCGGCCTCCTTGACCCGCAGCCGGTCGAACAGGCCGAGGATGATCAGCGATGCCAGCCCCTGGGTCGGCGGTGGCGCGTTGTAGAGCGTGCCGGCGGCGATCGAGGTCGACAACGGCTCGGCCGCCCACGCCTGGCAGGCTTCCAGGTCGGCACGGGTCACCGGACTGCCGATGCGCTCCAGATCGGCGGCGATCTCGCGCCCGACATCGCCGCGGTAGAATTCACCGAGTCCGGCCTGCATCAGGTGCTCCAGCGTCGCCGCCAGCGCCGGCTGGCGCAGCGTGGCGCCGGCCTCCGGAGGCTTGCCGTCGACCAGAAAGGCCTCGGCAAAACCGGGCACGCCCTGCAATTCGTCGAGCTTGCCGCGCGTCAGCTCCGCCTGGCTGCGCGTCACGACATAGCCGTCCCGGGCGCTCTTGATCGCGGGCGCCAGCAACACGTCGAGCGGCAGCCGGCCGCCATGCGCTTTCGCCGCGTCGAGCGCCAGCATCCAGCCAGCGATAGCCGCCGGCGCCGTAAGCGCCGCCAGCGGTCCGCGCGGCGGGATCATGTCGTGGCCGTGCTGGCGGTAGAACTCGGTCGTGGCCAGGCTGCCCGCGGCACCCGCACCCATCAGCGCGCGGACCCGGCCCGAGCGCTCCCGCACCAGCCAGAAGCCGTCCCCGCCGATGTGGTTCATGTGCGGATAGACCGCGGCGATCGAAGCCGCCATGGCCACCATCGCCTCCAGCGCGTTGCCGCCCTCGGCGAGGACGTGGCGGCCCGCGTCGACGGTCGCGGAATGGGGTGCCGCGACGACACCCCGGCGATGTCCGGACGAATAAAGGGTCATGGCGTATCCAGCACTCGTCTCGGAACGGGTTGTTTGCTCCTCATGGTGAGGAGCGGCCACGCAGGCAAGTTTGCGCAGCGTGCGCAGACTAGACTGTGGCCGCGTCTCGAACCATGAGGCCGAGCAGGTCAGGTGGGCCTCATCCTTCGAGACGCCCGCGACGCGGGCTCCTCAGGATGAGGGGAAAGGTCAGTCGTGGACCGAATTATGCCGCTTCCGGCGTCTCCAGCAACCCACGCCCCCGCAACAGTGCGTTGACCTCGGGCTTGCGGCCGCGGAAGGCGATATAGGCCTCCTCCGGATCCCGCGAGCCGCCCGAGGAATAGATGTCGTCATGCAGCCGCCGGGCGGTCGCCGGATCGAAGATGTCGCCGGCCTCCTCGAAGGCGCCGAACGCGTCCGCATCCATCACCTCCGACCACATGTAGCTGTAATAGCCCGCCGCGTAGTGGCCGCCGGAGAAGACGTGGCCGAACTGCGTCGGCCGGTGCCGCAGGGCGATTTCCGCCGGCATGCCGATCTTGTCCAGTTCCTGCTGCTCGAACGCCCGCACGTCGGTGATCGCGGCCGCCGGCTGGGTGTGGAATTCGAGATCCATCAGCGCCGAGGAAACGAACTCCACGGTGGCGAAGCCCTGGTTGAATTTCCGCGCCGCGAGGAAGCGCTGCAGCAGTTCGTCGGGCAGCGGTTCGCCGGTCTCGAAATGGCGGGCGAACTGCCGCAGCACCTGCGGTTGCTGCTGCCAGTGCTCGTAGAGCTGGGACGGCAATTCGACGAAGTCGGTGAACACGCTGGTGCCCGACAGCGACGGGTAGACGACGTTCGACAGCATGCCGTGCAGGCCATGGCCGAATTCATGGAACAGGGTGCGGGCGTCGTCCGGCGACAGCAGCGAGGGGTGGCCTTCGGCGCCCTTGGCGAAATTCATCACGTTGATGATCAGCGGCGTGACCGCGCCGTCGAGCTTCTGCTGGTCCCGCAGCGAAGTCATCCAGGCGCCCGAGCGTTTCGAGGCGCGGGCGAAGTAGTCGCCGTAGAACAGCGCCTTGTGGGCGCCGGCGGCATCCCTGACCTCCCAGACCCGGACATCGGGGTGCCAGACCGCGATGTCCTTGCGCTCGGCGAAGGAAAGGCCGAACAGCCGGTGGGCGACATCGAAAGCCGCCTCGATCATATGGTCGAGCACGAGGTAGGGCTTGATCGCGGCGTCGTCGAAATTGGCGCGGCGCTGCCGCAGCTTTTCGGCGTAGTAGCGCCAGTCCCAGGCGGCAAGCGCGAAGTTGCCGCCTTCGTCGCGGACCAGTTCCTGCAGCGCGTCGCGGTCGGCCAGCGCCTTGGCGCGGGCCGGCGCCCACACCCGCTCCAGCAGGCCGCGCACCGCCTCGGGCGTCTTGGCCATAGAGTCCTCGAGGCGGTAGGCGGCGAAATTGGCGAAGCCGAGAATCTTCGCCGATTCCTCCCGCAGCGCCAGGATTTCGCGGATGGTCGCGTTGTTGTCGTTGGCGTTGCCGTTGTCGCCGCGGGCGGTGAAGGCCTTGAATACCTTTTCGCGCAGATCGCGGCGGGTCGAACTCTGCAGGAAGGGCTCGACCGAGGAGCGCGACAGCGTCACCACGGCCTTGCCGGCCAGACCGCGCTCGCTGGCGGCGCGCTCCGCCGCGGCGACGAAGGCCGGGCTCAGGCCGCCGCGGTCATCCGGCCCGAGCTCCAGGGTCCAGTCCTGCTCGTCGCCGAGCAGATGATGGCTGAAGCCGGTGCCGAGCTGCGCCAGCCGCTCGTTGATCTCGGCCATCCGGGCCTTGGCCTCGTCGGAAAGGCCGGCGCCGGCGCGGCGCATGCCGGTGTAGCTGCGCTCCAGCAGCCGCAGCTGCTCGGACGTCAGCCCGAGCGCCGACCGGTCGCGGTACAGCCTGGCGAGGCGCCCGAACAGCTGGGCGTTCATCATGATCGGATTCCAGTGCCGCGCCATCCGCAGCGCCACCTCGCTTTCGATGCCGAGCAGTTCGGGGCTCGAATGCGCCGACACCAGGTCGTAAAACACCGCCGAAACCCGGTTCAGCAGTTTGCCCGCCCGCTCCCAGGCGGCGACGGTGTTGTCGAAACCCGGCTCCGAGGGGTCGTTGACGATCGCGTCCATCTCGCGGGCATGGTCGGCGAAGGCCCGTTCGAAGGCCGGCATGAAGTGCTCGGGCCGAATCTCGGCGAAAGGGGGTGTTTCGAACGGCGTCTGCCAGGCGGCGAGCAGCGGATTCGGCAGCGTGGCGGTGTCGCGGACATCTGACATGAAAAAACCCGATTCTGGCTGGGAAGAGGTTCGCTCTATAGCATCTCGATTTAGCGCGCGGCGGCGGCTTTTCCAGCCCGTGGCGCTTGATTGCGCCGCCATTTTCGCAGAGATTGCCGCCCGCAACAGGACCCTTTTGCCATGACCACGCCGACCCCGAGCTCCGCGCCCCGCCAGATCATCTGGCACAGCGTCGTCACCGTCATCTCCGCCGCGATCCTGATCGGCGCGGAGGTGTTTGGCGCCGCGTTCGCCGGCGGCTGGGCGCTCGCCATCCTGTTCGGCCTCGACGACTCCGGCGCGCACATCCTGCAGGCGCTGTTGTTCGTGCTCGGCGTCGTCATCATGGTGGCCTTCGTCCGCGGCGCCCAGCGCATCGAGCCGTTCACGCGGCGCGCCTGAGCGCAGCGAGCTGCCGCACAGCGCGCGACGGCTCATCGCAGCCAAAATTCGTTAATCAATTTTAACAACTGTTCATCGTGAGAGCGCGCAGCAGCGCTCGCTGAGGCTTCTCGCGCACGCTGAGCGAGAAAATCGCGTCGGCGGTAAAAAAAATGTTGCACCTCCATCGCAAAAGACCTATTTCCGGTCTTGCCCAATTTCGCACGTGCCTGTGGTCGTGTGTCGGTCGGTAGGTATCCGGACAAGAGGCCGGACAGCCGCCAAGGAGCGAGAAGCCCAGCACCCCTCTCAAGAGGTGCGCCACTCAAGGGTCCTCAATCCTTGCAACCGTGATCGGCAGCCGGAGGCGAACCGGCGCACCCCGCGCTCAACGGGGGACGCGACTTAAAGCAACGACGGAGCGGGCTTTTTTGGTCTCTGCCAGCCCTCCAACGGCTGGCGCGAATACCGAAGAGGCTTGTCCTTCATTGCCAGGTGTGCGGATGGGATCTCCCCTCCAATCCACGGCAGCACAGTTCGGTTCGAGTTTCCGGCCGCGTCGCGCCTCCATCGCGTGACCTGGTCGCAAGCTCCTGTCCGACGTCATTTTTTGAGCGGTCCATCGCTGGGCCGTTTGGAGGGTGCTATGACCGACCGCATTCAGGAATTCCTGGCGCAGCGCCGCCGCGAAGGCCTCGACACTGAGCCGTGCCTCGTTGTCGATCTCGATGTCGTGCGCGACAACTATCAGACCTTCGCCAAGGCGCTGCCCGACAGCCGCGTGTTCTACGCGGTCAAGGCCAACCCCGCGCCGGAGGTGCTGTCGCTGCTCGCCGCGATGGGATCGTGCTTCGACACCGCCACCGTCGCCGAGATCGAAATGGCGCTGGCCGCGGGCGCGACACCCGACCGCATCTCGTTCGGCAACACCATCAAGAAGGAGCGCGACATCGCGCGCGCCTTCGCGCTGGGCATCCGCCTGTTCGCGGTGGACTGCGCCGCCGAAGTCGAGAAGATCGCGCGCGTGGCGCCCGGCGCCCGGGTGTTCTGCCGCATTCTGTACGACTGCGCGGGCGCGGAGTGGCCGCTGTCGCGCAAGTTCGGCTGCGACCCCGAAATGGCGGTCGACGTGCTCGACCTCGCCAAGCGGCTGGGGCTGGAGCCGTGCGGCATCTCGTTCCATGTCGGCTCCCAGCAGCGCAAGGTTAAGGCGTGGGACCGGGCGCTGGCGATGGCCTCGACCGTGTTCCGCGACTGCGCCGAGCGCGGCATCAGCCTCACCATGGTCAACATGGGCGGCGGCTTCCCGACCAAGTACCTCAAGGACGTGCCGCCGGTGGTGCAGTACGGCCGCTCGATCTTCCGCGCGCTGCGCAAGCACTTCGGCAACCAGATCCCGGAGACCATCATCGAGCCCGGCCGCGGCATGGTCGGCAACGCCGGCATCATCGAGACCGAAGTCGTTCTGATCTCCAGGAAGAGCGACGAGGACGAGGTGCGCTGGGTCTATCTCGACGTCGGCAAGTTCGGCGGTCTGGCCGAGACGATGGACGAGTCGATCCGCTACGCCATCCGCACGCCGCATGACGGCGCGGAGATGACGCCCTGCGTGCTGGCGGGCCCGACCTGCGATTCGGCCGACGTGCTGTACGAGAAGCTGCCGTATCCGCTGCCGGTGACGCTCGAGATCGGCGACAAGCTGCTGATCGAAGGCACCGGGGCCTATACGTCGACCTACTCGGCGGTGGCGTTCAACGGCATTCCGCCGCTGAAGACCTACCACATCTGAGCGCGCGTTCGCTCTGAAGCCGCGGGAGCCGGCAAGCCGGCTCCCCTCCTGTCACATGCAAGTTTGCTGACAACGCTCCGCGGCGCCCCGGCCGTTGGAGTGGGGACTGACGTGCCATGACCGCTGTGAAAACTGCCACGACTCTTCCTGCCGCCCCGACTTCCGAGGCCGCTCCGTTCGCGATCCGTGCGGAACGCCCCTCCGACGTCGCGGCGCGCGAGGCGCTGCTCGATGTGTGCTTCGGCCCCGGCCGGTTCGCGCGCACCTGCCAGCGCCTGCGCGACGGACGCAAGCCCGCCGAAGGCCTCGCCTTCGTGGCGGTGCGCCGGGGCAAGGTCGTGGGCACCGTGCGGTTGTGGCACGTCAGCGCCGGCGGGACGCCGGCGCTCGTGCTCGGCCCGCTGGCCGTCGATCCCGCCTGCCGTGCGCTCGGCGTCGGCGCGGCACTGATGCACCACGCGCTGGCGCAGGCCGCAGTTCGCGGCCACGGCGCGGTGATCCTGCTCGGCGACGCGCCCTATTACGCCCGCTTCGGCTTCTCCGCCGAGTCCACCGCCGCGCTGGCCCTCCCGGGGCCGTTCGAGCGCGACCGCCTGCTGGCGCGCGAACTGCACGCCGGCGCGCTCGACGGCGTCAGCGGCCTGATCGCACCGACCGGCGCTGCGGCCCGGCGCCCGCGCGTGGCCGCCGCGATCGCGGTAGCGGCCTGAGACCGCCATGGCCCGGTCCAACCCGCTGAAACTCCCTGCGGCGCCGCGCGTAGGCCCGAAAACCGTGGCGAGCGCGCTCTTGATCATGCTGGCAGTCATGATCATCCGCGACATCTTCCGGCGCCGCTCCCAACCGGCGCAGCACTAGCAGGCTGTTGAAAAAGGTGCTCGCGACCGACTGGTGACCGTGATTCATTGGCTCCGACGA
>JBKQQE010000344.1:0-4602 GCA_052326245.1 Xanthobacteraceae bacterium
CGTCACGCAGCTGGCCGAGCGGCACACGGTGCTCGCCGACGTTCGCCGTGGCTGACCCCATTCGAACCGGAAAATCGTCCGGCCGGTTCTCGATCACCGCCCGCTTGAGATCGTGCAGCCAGGGCCCGACCGGAAGCCCCCGTTCCGCGAGCCGGGTCTTCCAGACGTTGAGGTGAGCGGGTTCCTCGACCGCGAACCCCAGGCACGGCGTGCGATGCGCCAGCACCGCGGTCGAGACCTGGAAAGCCGGATCCCGGACGATGATGCCTTGCTCGGCCCGGCCCTCGCCCGCCGGCTCGGCCGCGAACGCCGTCTTGAGACGAAACCGCGCCGTTCGGGTGACCAGCGAGGCATCGACTTCGGTGACCACGAAGATCAGGTCCGGAAGGCCGTCGCGGCTGACCAGGTTCCAGAGATAGGCCTGGAGCTTGTGGTAGACGTTGTCGACGAAGCCGTGCGGCCCGTAGAGGTTGATCTGCTTGTCGCGGCCGACGAGCACCCGCAACAGCCGATCGAAACCGAAAAAGTGATCGACATGGGCGTGCGTGACGAACACGTGATCGAGCCGCAGAATCCGTCGCGTCGACAATGCCGCGATGTCGCCGAGATCGAACATGATCGCCCGCTTCTCGAACAGCATCTCGACGTAGAGCGCCGGATCGCCGGTTCGCCCGTTGAGCAATGTCGGGTGCAAGAGCGGACGCATTGTTTCTTTCCAGCGGGGCGCAGCTGCCGTCACGGTCGCGCCCGATCATGGTTCGGCGACCGATGGCGACCTTGACCCGGATCAATCCAGCCGATCGCGGGCCGGGACAGTCTCGGCGACGACCTGGAGGTGGCTCATGCGGCTCGGCTCAAACGCCTTTTCCGACGGCGCGGCGATCCCCTCGCGCTACAGCTGCGATGGCGAAGACCTCTCCCCGCCGCTGCACTGGGAGGCCGCGCCCGCGACCACCCGCAGCTTCGTTCTGCTCTGCGACGACCCGGATGCGCCCGCGGGCACGTGGCACCACTGGGCGGCTTACGACATTGCTGCCGGCCAAACCGGGCTTGCCGAAGGCGCGAGCCGCGCCGGCGGCGCAACGTTCAAGCAGGCCATCAACGACTTCCACAAGGCGGGCTATGGCGGCCCCTGCCCGCCCCGCGGCCACGGGCGGCATCGCTATCACTTCCGGCTGCTGGCGCTTGCGGTCGACCGGCTGTCGCTCGGCGCAAAACCTTCCTGCCGCGAGGTCGAGCGGGAGGCACGCCGGCATGTCGTTGCCGAAGCGACCCTGGTCGGGATCTATCAGCGCTAGCCGAACGCGGAAGACGCATCGAGACGCCGCCGTCATCGCTGCAGCAGCTTGCGCAACTCGGCCAGCGACCGGGTGTTGATGACATCGCCGGCGGTGAGCCAGGCGCGGCGCGCCTGATCGATCCCGAAGCGCATGCACGCGAATGCGTCGATGGAATGTGCGTCCGTCGAGATCGCCAGCTTGACGCCGGCGACCTTCGCCGAGTGGGCATGAAGATCGCCCAGATCCAGACGATCCGGCTGCGCGTTGATCTCGAGATAGCACCCGGCCTGCTTCGCCGCCGAGATCACGCGATCCATGTCGATGGCGTAGGGTTCGCGCTCGCCGATCAGGCGCCCGGTCGGATGCGCCAGGATCGACACATGGCGGTTCTCCAGGGCACGGACCACGCGGTCGGTCTGCGCCTGGCGCGGCAGGTCGAAATAGGAATGCACCGCGGCCACCACGATGTCGAGCTTCGCCAGGCTGGAATCCGGCAGGTCGAGGCTGCCGTCCTTGAGGATGTCGACCTCGATGCCCTTGAGGATGGTGAAGTCTCGGAATTTTTCGTTGAGCCGGTCGATTTCGGCGATCTGGCGCGCCAGCCGCGCCGGATCGAGACCATGGGCCATGGCGACGCGACGGCTGTGGTCGGTGAGCGCGATATACTGGTAGCCGCGCGCCTGCGCCGCCGCGGCCATGCCGGCGATGGCAACCGTGCCGTCGGTCCACTCGGAGTGAACGTGAAGGTCGCCGCGAATGTCGGCAAGCCGCACCAGCTTCGGCAATTTGCCGGCCGCAGCCGCCGCAATCTCGCCGCGGTCCTCGCGCAGCTCCGGCGCGATGAACGCGAGCCCGAGCTTGTCGTAGACGTCTTCCTCGGTGGCGCCGGCGATCCGCCGCTTGCCGGAGAACAATCCGTATTCGTTGAGCTTCCAGTGGTGTTCGTTGGCAAGCCCGCGCAGCGTGATGTTGTGGGCCTTCGACCCGGTGAAATACAGCAGCGCGGCGCCGTAGCTCTGCTCGGGAACCGCGCGGACGTCGACCTGCAGGCCGGAGCGCAGCATCACTGTGGTGCGCGTCGGACCGTGGGCGACCACCTCGGCGACGTTTTCATACCGCACCAGCCTGTCGCCGACCGCGGCACCGTTCTTCGCGGTCACCAGCACGTCGAGATCGCCGACCGTATCGCGGCGCCGGCGATAGCTTCCGGCGACGGCAACGCGCCCGCTGCCGCGCAGGAAAGCCACCAGCGCATCGGCCTCGGCCTCGGCCTCGGAAATCTTGAACCGTCGTGCGGGCCGCGGCTGCTCCAGCGCGCCGAGCAGTTTCTGCTCGATCGCGGGGCCGAACCCGCGGATCTCGCGCAGTCTCCCGGTCTTGATCGCGCGGCGAAGGTCGTCGAGCGTGCGGATCTTGAGCTCATCATAGAGCAGCTTGACCCGCTTCGGCCCGAGCCCCGGCAGCGCCGCCATCTCGCCGGGCTGGCCGGGGAGCTTCTTCTTCAGGGTGTCGAGCAGATCGAAATGCCCGGTCCTGACGATGCCGGCGATCTTGCCGGCGAGATCCTTGCCGATTCCCGGCAGCTCGGTCAGATCGCTTCCCTGCTGCAGCAGGCTGGCGGCCGCCTGCGGCAGGCTCTCGAGTTCGCGCGCAGCGCGGCGATAGGCGCGCACGCGAAACTGGTTCTCGCCCTCGATTTCCAGCAGTTCGGCGGCCTGGTCGAACATCGCCGCGATTTCAGCGTTCTGCACCGGCATGCGCGAACCCCTGCAACCAAGAAACGGCACCCGCAGTCCGGATCGCGCCGCACGACTGTTGCGACCGGCTAGCCCTCGTGGTGCTTGACCTGCCCCTGCAGGCGCCGGGCCTGATCCTGCAGCCGCCGGCGCGCCCGCTTGAAGGCATCGTTGACGGCGAACAGCAGGTCGGCATGCCGTTCGTCGGCGGTTGCGGTGCGCCCGACATTGACTTCGCGGCCCTGCGGCAGCGCTAAGCGGATGTTGATCTCGTAAAGGCCGCCGCTGTGGTGGCGGCTGCCCGGCCCCTTCACGATGACCCGGCACGCCGTGACGCGCCCGTAGCGCTGCTCGAGCTTGTTGACGTGACCCGCGATCAGGTCCTGGATCGCCGGCGCGCCGACCACGTCCTGATATTCGATTTCTACTGGCGTCTGCATGATGTAATCCACCTTCCGATGTCGGTCCGACGCAGCGGTTGCTCTCGTCAAACCGTGAGATGCTGCTCGATGTCACCGATCGGATGCCTGGTCAGATCCTTGTGAATCTCGGCGAGGATGCAGGCCTTGACGTCGGCATGGAACGCATCCCGCAGGTCCGCGAGCGTCCGCGGCGGCGCCACCACGACCAGCGCCTTAATCTTGCGCGTGCGAACCAGCTGCTCCATGGCGGCGGCGACCTTGTGCACGAAATGATGCGCCTCCAGCTCATGCCAGTCGGTGGTCTCCATCCCGCTGCGGCGGCCGGTCCCGATCCCCTTGCCCGAATGCCCCGGACGCGAGGTGCCCTGCTCGTGCGTGGGCGGATTGTCGTCGACAAACACCCTTTCGGTCTTCAGATTTGGAAATTTCTCGTCGCCATCGTTGCGCAGGAACAGCGCTTTTCGGCCATCGCCGACGAACACGAAGGCATCGTGGGGAATCTTCAATTTGCTCATGGCGAACTCCGGTAAGCGCTCCGCCGGGGGCATCCACGCTGACGAACTGCATCGTGGCGGCCAGTCTGCTCATCCCTGCGCAGGCGCCCGTTGACGCAGGTCAAGGTCCGGCTCCCCGCGCTTCGACCACCGATCAACGTCAATTGATGTTGGGGGATTGACGAGTCTGGCCGCAGGTACCAATCATAGCGCCATGATCAAGCGAGCTTTTTTGGTGCTGCTGGGCACCGCCTTTCTCGCACTGCCGTTGTCAGCCGAGGAAGCCGAGGTTGCGGTGCGATTGAACGGAATCGGCAGCCTGAGCTGCGCTCACTGGCGATCCACGCCGGCGCGGCGCGCCGAAGGAAATGTCTGGATCTACGGCTTCTGGGCCGGACTGAACTACGTTGCCGCCGCAAGCGATCAGCCGCAGCTGACTGTCTCCGAGCCGGCAATGGTGGCGAAGGTCGACAAGATATGCGCCCAGCAACCCTCGCAAGTGCTGGCGAGCGCGGCGTGGACGGCCTACCTCGATCTCAACAAGCGCTAGGTTCTGTGGACTCTAGGGATTCCCAATAGGTTCGAAGCGTGATTCAAGACTGCTTTTTGGGAGGCGGTCTTGGGCGTGATGGATCGTTTGGTTTTGAGCGACGCGGCGTGGGAGCGGATA
>JBKQQE010000345.1:0-3152 GCA_052326245.1 Xanthobacteraceae bacterium
GTCGAGCCGCTCGAAAGGCCCTCCTGAAAATGATAGAAAAAATGCACCTGATCGTTCTCGGTCGCGCCCAGCACGGTCGAGCCAATGAGGATGGTTGCGATATTCAGCGGAATGCCGGCGACACGCATGACGATGAACACGGACAGTATCGCGAAGAAGGACGGAATCATCGTCATCAAGCGCGCGGACGGGCTGCGAAACACCAGCAGGAAGGCGAAAAAAATGACGCTCGCCGTGAGCGCGAAGCTCTCTGTCAGTGTCGGCAGCAGGCGCTCGGTGATTTCCCCGGCAAGCACTCCCTTGCCGGCGAGGCGGCCGCGGACCTCGCGCAGCGCGGGGTCATTCGCCTGCGCCGCGGCCCAGGTTTGTTCGACGAACTTGCGCATCGCGCCGGCTGGGCCGAAGAGCTCCCCGCGCCCGCGGATGCTGAGCCGCACGCTCGCGAGGTCCGCTACGTCGACATAGTTGCGCGTACTGGGTTCGGTGAGCATGATCTGCTCGAGATCGGAAGCCAGCTTCGGCCAGTCGGCGGCTGCGGTGGGCAATTGATCGGAGCCTGACTCGATATACCGCGCCCACCGCAGCACGGATGTGGGGCCGTCCACGGCGTCGACGCCCGGATGCTGCTCGAGGCGGCGCGTCAGCAGCTCCACCGCACGCAAAAACTCCGGGTCCAATGCATGGCCGGGCGCCGTCTGCAACCAAAGATCGATGACGTCGAGGCCGTGGGACTGCTCGAAGCGCCGAGTATCCTGCGCCACGCGTTCGCTGGGATTGATGTACGTCAACGCATCGGTTTCGAGCTTCAGAGGTGGGAATTTGCCCGGTATGCCGAACAGTGCGGCCGCTCCGCACAGCATCAAGATGACGGCGCCGATCACCAGCGGCCAGCGGAAGCGGCGCGTCGCGGGGACCAGCGCATCCACGAAAGCAGGAAACCACTTGCGGGCGGGAACCGAGCCTGAGCGCATCGGTACACGCAGCAGCGACTGCAGCGCCGGAAACAGAGTAAAACAGCTTACCCACGCCACGATCAGTCCGCATGCGGTCCAGAGGCCCATTTCACGAACAGGGCGAATCTCCGACACCGCGAGCGCGGCGAAGCCGACCGCGGTGGCGAACATCGAGGCGGTGCAGGGCAGAAATTTATTGGCGAGCACCCGTGCTTGATGCTCGAAAAGAGTCGGCGCGTCGTCCGGCTCCATGTACCGAGAATGGATATAGACGAGCGTGGCGGTCGTCGTGACCATGACGGTAAGTGGGACAATGGTCGAAACCACGGTATTCGACCAGCCGAACAGATCGGCCAAGCCCACGGCCATCGCGACGACGGCACCGAGCGTGACAACGATGGCAGTCAACGTGCGCCACGAACGGTACACGAGCAGCACCAACGTCATTAGGAAAATCCCGAACAGAGGCATGAACTTCTTCGTGGCAGTGCCGGTTTGCCGCTCGAGCCATGCATCGAGCCACGGGCTGCCGACGCGCCGGATGGCGCTGAATGGGTGGCCGGACTTCTCGAGAGGCAGCACGAGCGCGTCAATCGCCGTCAGTGCGCTGTCGCGTTCGGCGGCGGAATTCACGCGCAGTTCGAGCGCGACTCCTAAGTAGTGCTCGTCTACGAGCCCGGCGCGGCGGAACAGCGTCGTGCCGGTCGCGAAGACCCGCAGCCGCGCGGCGTCGTCCGGACTGATGGCCGCGCCCGCGCGACGGTAGAGGGTCAGAACGCTGTGAGCCGCAACATGCGGGATTTTGTTGAGTTCGCGCTCGAGTCGGTCGGCACCTTGCAGCGCATCGGGGGTGAAAGGATCCGGGGATTCAAGCATGAGAAGCGCCTGCTCGCCTTCGGGGAACACGCGCTCGAATTCGAGCGTTGCTTGCGCCACGGGATCGCGGGCGACGACCAGGCGCTCGATCGCCGGATCGGTGGGTATCCGTGCAGCACCATAGAGGCCGGCCATGGCGAGGATCGCGAAGGCGGCGACGATCCAGCGCCGCGCATGCAGCAGGCGGACGAAGATTTGCACGAGACTGGGGGAGATCTGCATATTCATGATTAAAGGGTCGCTCACCGCCGCAGTAGGTCCTCAGCGCGTGAGAATGATAGCCTACGCCCATGAGCACTTTACTGATGGCTGCGGTTGCGACTCTCGTATTCTGCGCTCCGGGATACCCAGGCGGAGCGGGAGACGCTCAGCAGTTCGTTGATCAGTTCGCCACCGCGACCGCCGCCACAGCGGGTTGGCCTGCGGGAAGCCTTGCTGCCGTCTACGACCCGACCGAACAGGGCGGCCTGGCGAAACTCGGCAGTTCCGATGCGGCGCTCGCCTTCGTGCCGTATGCTTTCTTCGTCCAGCACGCGGCGGAACTGCATCTGACGCCGCTTGCGCAAGCGGACGTGACGGGCGTCGGTCCCCAGGAGCGCTGGACGCTGGTCGCGAAAGTCGGTGCGGTGACCGGCCCGGCATCCCTCGCGGGGTACACCATTGTCAGCGTTGCTGGCTACGCCCCCGATTTCGTGCGCCACTCGGCTCTCGAGGCGTGGCCGCTACCGCCGGACGTCAAGATCGAGTCGACGGGACAAATATTGAGCGCCCTGAGACGGGTTGCCGCCGGCGAACATGTGGTCGCGCTGCTCGACCAAACGCAGGCAGCGGCGCTGCCGACATTGCCGTTCGCCGCCCAGCTCAAGGCAGTGAGGCAATCTGCGCCGCTGCCGGTTGCCATCGTCGCGGTCGTCGACTCGCGACTGCCCGCGGCCCGCGCACGGGCCTTGCAGGCAGGACTGCTCAAGATGGGACATGCAGCCGCGGATGCCGATATTTTGGCGCAGCTGCATCTGCAGGGCTTCGTGCTGCCGCAGCTTCCTAAGTCTGCCGCCGCGCCGTGAAGAGGTGGCTGGGATGCGCGCTCCTCGGGCTCATGGTGGTTGGGTGCGGGGCGCCGCTGCGGCCAACGGCACCGCGCCCGCTCCCAACCGGTTCAGTGGAGGAACTGGCCGCAGCCATCGCCGCGGACGCGAAGCGCAGCGATCATGAGCCCGACTCGAAGATCCGCAGCGAGCTGGCGGCCGAGGCGAGCCGCGATGCAGAGGCCTGTCTTGCTCGCGAGCCGCAAGCCGCGGCCTGTCTTTACGGGCGCGCGGTCGC
>JBKQQE010000346.1:0-3854 GCA_052326245.1 Xanthobacteraceae bacterium
CGGAAATATAGGTCACGCAATCTGGAAGACACCCCTACCGGGTCGGGCGCCTGTCGCCGAGCGACCGGCGCGTCACCTTGCGCTCCACCACCACGGTGCGGGCGACGCCGTGTTCGGTCGAGATCAGCCGCGTCGGCTGCGATGCGCTGGGCCGCGCCTTCAGCACCTGCGCCCGCACCTCGTCCTGCGGCAGTCCCATCAACGACGCCGCGATCTCGATCTGACCCTGCATGTCGTCGGTGATGCCCTGCGCGGCGAAGATCGCTTCCGACAGCGTCGGCGGATCCTTGCGGACGCGCCGCGGGCCATATTTCGTATTCCAATCTTCGCTCATCATTTCCGCTCTTTGCAGCAAGGAAGTATATTAACACACAATCCGCGACGCTTTCGCGGTCATTGCCGGAGTATTTCCGGAATACCTGATCCCCGTTACCCGCAGGCGGCAGCTCCATGACCTCGCCCGACTGCAAAAGAAAACATCATCGCTGCCGATAGCAGACCGATGGTGCCCAGTTTCTTGACTGAGCGTGCCGCACGGTCACGCGGTCGCCACATTCCGACTTCGGAGATGAACGACGATGACTGCTTCCGATGCCGACCAAGCAAGCGACGAGCTGGCGCTGCCGGACGGAATCAGATCGCGCAGGGTCGACAACGGCAACGGGCTGTCGATGCATGTGCTCGAAGCCGGCGCAGGCCAGGGGCGGCCTGTCATCGTTCTGTTGCACGGCTTTCCCGAGCTCGCCTACAGTTGGCGGCGGATCATGATGCCGCTGGCGGATGCGGGCTTTCACGTCATCGCGCCGGACCAGCGCGGCTACGGGCGCACCACCGGATCCGACAACCGCTACGACGCCGATCTCGCGCCGTTCCGCCCGCTCAACCTGGTGCGCGACATCCTCGGCCTGGTGGCGGCGTTCGGCATCACGTCGGTCGCGACCCTGGTCGGCCATGACTATGGATCGGTGGTCGCGGCATGGAGCGCGCTGATCCGGCCCGATATTTTCCGCTCCGTGGTGCTGATGAGCGCGCCGTTCGGCGGGCCGCCGGCGTTGCCGTTCGACACCCTGCGCAAGGGCGACCGGCCCGCGCCAGTGATCCCCGACATCAACGCCGCGCTGGCGGCGCTCGACCCGCCGCGCAAGCACTACCAAGCCTATTACGCCACCGCCGGGGCCGATGCCGACATGCGCCACGGTATCCACGGCCTGCGCGATTTCCTGCGCGCCTACTACCATTTCAAGAGCGCGGACTGGGCCGGCACCCGGCCGCATCCGCTCGCGGGCCCGACCGCGACCGAGCTCGCCAGGCTGCCGACCTATTACGTCATGAACCTCAACGACGGCATGGCGGAGACGGTGGCGCGCGAGATGCCCTCGGCCGAGCTGATCGCCGCCTGCCGCTGGCTGCCCGACCGCGAGCTCGACGTCTACGCCGCGGAATATCGCCGCACCGGATTCCAGGGCGGGCTGAACTGGTATCGCTGCCGTTTCGTCGCGGCCTTCAACGCCGAGCTCACGCTGTTCTCCGGACGCACCATCGACGTGCCGGCGGCCTTCATCGCCGGATCGAGCGACTGGGGCACCTACCAGCGCCCCGGCGATTTCGAGCGCATGCAATCGCAGGTCTGCACGCGGATGCAGGACTGCCATCTGATCGACGGCGCCGGCCACTGGGTGCAGCAGGAGCAGTCGGAGAAGGTGGCAAGCCTCCTGGCCGCGTTTGCCGTGCGAAATATTTCATGAGCGACGCCCGTCGACCGCCCTTGAGATGTGCTAGAAAACCGGGCCGCGCGCGGTGCGGCGTATCGCGTCTTCCGATCGAGCCAGGCCCATGTCCCCCGTCTCCCTGTTGCTGAATATTCTGTGGATCCTCGTCGGCGGCTTCTGGATGGCGGTCGGCTGGGTGGTCGCCGCCATCATCATGGCGATCACCATCATCGGCCTGCCCTGGGCGCGCGCGGCGCTGACCATCGCCGGCTACACGCTGCTGCCGTTCGGCCAGCGCGCGGTGTCGCGCGCGGAGTATTACGGCCGCTCGGATATCGGAACCGGCCCGCTCGGGGTGATCGGCAACATCGTCTGGTTCGTGCTGGCGGGCTGGTGGCTGGCGCTCGGCCATGTGCTGACCGCCGTGCTGCTCGCCATCACCATCGTCGGCATCCCGTTCGCCTGGGCGCATCTCAAGCTCGCCGGCATCGCGCTGTGGCCGATCGGCAAGGTGATCGTGCCGGCCTGATCCCCGCGCCCCGCGCACGGCCTCTCCCCGTTCGTCGCGGCTGGCGCGACGCCGCGATCGCTGCATAATGTCCCAAAAATGCGGGAGGCGTGATGGCGATCGCGGGTTACGACAAATATGACGGGCTGGGGCTCGCGGAACTGGTGCGCAGCCGGGAGGTGAGCGCGCGGGAACTGCTCGACGAAGCGATCGCGCGGACCGAACGGGTCGACCCGCAGCTCAACGCGGTGGTGGTGCGCCACGACGACCATGCGCGCCGCCAGATCGACGCCGGGCTGCCGAACGGGCCCTTCACCGGCGTGCCGTTCCTGCTCAAGGACCTCGACCTGCTGGCCGGCACCCGCACCACCTTCGGCGCCAGCCTGTTCGAGACCTTCGTCGCCGATCACGACGGCACCCTGACGCAACGCTTCCTCGCCAGCGGCGTGACAATCTTCGGCAAGAGCGCCAGCCCCGAATTCGGGCTGATGCCGACCACCGAATCGCGGCTGCACGGCCCGACCCGCAATCCGTGGAATCCGACGCATTCATCCGGCGGCTCGTCGGGCGGCGCGGCGGCGGCGGTGGCCGCCCGCATCGTCCCGGTGGCGCATGCCAGCGACGGCGGCGGTTCGATCCGCATTCCGGCTTCATGCTGCGGCGTGTTCGGCCTGAAGCCGACGCGGGCCCGCACGCCGACCGGCCCCGACCGCGGCGAGGGCTGGGGCGGCTTTGCCTGCGGCCATGTAGTCAGCATCAGCGTGCGTGACAGCGCCGCCATGCTCGACGCCGTCCAGGGGCCGGAAGCCTCCAGCCCCTATGTGGCGCCGCCGCCGGAGCGACCGTATCTGGAAGAAACGAAGCGCGAGCCCGGGCGGCTGCGCATCGCCTTCACCGACCGCACGCCCTATGGCGACGCGATCGATCCGGAGATCGCAGCCGCGGTGCGCGAGGTGGCTGTGATGCTGGAGCGGCTCGGCCACCACGTGGAGGAGCGCGCGCCGGCGCTGCCGCTCGACCCGGCGCAGGTGCTCGCGGCCATTGTCGGCGCCAACACGGGACTGACGGTGCGCCTTGCCGAGCGGGCGTTCGGCCGCGCCGCGACCGACCGCGACTTCGAACGGCTGACGCTCGCGATGGCCGCGAACGCCCGGAAAGCCAGCGGCATCGACTATGTGGAGGCGCAGCTCGGCGCGTTCCGGATCGCGCGCAGCCTCGCCGACTTCTTCGCAAGCTGTGACGTGCTGCTGTCGCCGACGCTGTGCCAGCCGCCGGTGCGGATCGGCGAACTCGACACCATGGCCGGCGATCTGTCGCATCTCTCGCCGCTGCTCAGGCGCTACATGCCCGCGACCTCGATGTTCAACATTTCCGGGCAGCCGGCGATGTCGGTGCCGCTGGCGTGGAACCAGGCCGGGCTGCCGCTCGGCATGATGTTCGCCGGCCGCTTCGGCGACGAGGCGACGCTGTTTCGCCTCGCCGCCCAGCTCGAGCAGGAGCGCCCCTGGGCCGGCCGGCGGCCGCCGGTGTGCGCGTGAGGGCATGGCTGGAAATGGGGTGAGCGCTTGCCAGCGATTGGCAGGTCACGCGGAAGGGCTCTTTGTCGTCATGGCCGGGCAGCGCGATCCGTCTCTGAC